>JADZEF010000237.1 GCA_020850695.1 Planctomycetaceae bacterium
GATCGGCTCGGACGGCTTCGGCTATCGCTTTGTCAACGGCCGCCACGTGAAGGTCCCGCACTTCGGAACGGTGAAGGTCGAGGACGACGTCGAAATCGGTTCCAACTCGACGATCGACAAGGCCGTCATCGGCACCACCCTCAACGGCGCCGGGTCGAAGCTCGACAACCTGGTGATGGTGGCCCACAACGTCGAAATGGGAAAGCACAACGTCCTCGCCTCGCAGGTCGGCTTCGCCGGTTCGTCGAAGTCGGGCGACTACTGCGTCCTCGGCGGGCAGGCGGGCGTGGCCGACCATGTCACACTGTCGGACCGCGTGACGCTCGGAGCCAAGGCCGCTGCCCACAAGGATCTCGAGCCCGGCACCTACCACGGCATCCCGGTGCTTCCCGAAATCGAGGCGCTGAAGGTCGTCATGGCGACCCGCAAGCTCCCCGACATGAAGGACCAGATCAAGGAACTGCAGGAACAGGTGAAAGCCCTGACGGAACGGCTCGCGGGCATGAGCGAAGCCAAGGCAGCGTGAGGAAGAAGGAGTCATTAGTCAGGAGACAGGAGTCAGAAGAGAGACAAGGTTCCTCACTGGCTTTTGATCACCGGCGTTCTCTTCCCGGAAACTTCCGCGAAAAAACTTCCCATGCGTGCCTCGCCCGTTCCACCGCTTGCCATCCGGCCGCCGCCGCAACCCGGTGACCGCATCGGGATTCTCGCCGGCAACGGCCGGTTCCCGATCGTCTTCGCCGAAGCCGCCCGCCGCATGGGCCTCGAGGTCTATTGCGCTGGCGTCCTCGGCATGACGTCCGAAGATCTCCCCGCCGCCTGTACCAACTTCATCGAAGCGGGCTTCGGCAAGCTCGGCAAAGCCATCCGCTACTTCAACCGCCACAAAGTTACCCGCGTGGTCATGGCGGGGAAGATCGAGAAGACAAAGCTCTACGAGCGCTTCCGCATTCTCCGGAACCTGCCGGACTGGCGGACGCTGCACATGCTCTTCTGGTACGCCACGAAGAACCACGCCGACGACACCATGCTCACCGCCGTCATCCGCGAATTCCAGCGCGACGGCATCGACTTCGAATCCGCCGTCGACCTTGTCCCGGAGCTCCTCGTGAAACACGGATTCCTCACCCGCCGCAAGCCCTCCTCCGCCCAGTGGCGCGACATCCACTACGGGTGGGAACTCGCCAAGGCGATGGGGGGCCTCGACGTGGGCCAGTCGGTCGTCGTCGCCGAGCAGGCGGTCCTGGCGGTCGAAGCGATCGAAGGAACCGACGCCTGCATCAAACGGTGTGCGGACCTCTGCCCGCGTGGGGGATTCACCGTCGTGAAAGTGGCTAAGCCGCAGCAGGACCGCCGCTTCGACATGCCGACGATCGGCCCTCAGACGATCAAGTCGCTCGCCGAGGCGGGTGGCCGCGTGCTCGCCATCGAGAGCGATCAGACGATCATCCTCGACCAGGCCGAGGCGATCGAACTCGCCAACCGCTTCGGCATCGCCATCGTGGCCCTCAACGCCGAGGAGATCCGGCTGCAGCTCGCGTCTTGACGTCAGATAATCTTCAAGGCTGTCCGTGAAACTCACACTGACACGAGAGAGCTGCGTGTCGCGAGCCGAAGGCTGATTGGTCGTTGGTCATTGGCCGTTGTTCATTGATCATTTCCAGAAATGACTACTGACCAATGATCAACGACCAATGACAATTCTTGCCGCACCGCGCAGCGAGAATGCTCACTTGCCCGGTTTGAATCGTGAAACCAACAAAAAAATCGTCCGGCCCCGCGGGCCACGAAGGCCGCGAGACCGGACGATTCGCTTTCCTGCCGACTCGAAACCGCGCTCACTTCCCTGCAGGCGGAGGCGTCGTCGCTGCGTCATCCTTCGGCTGCTCGATCCGCACGAGCGAGTACTGCTCGGTCCGGTCCTTGCCAAAGTGGACCAGCATTGTCGTCTGCTCCTGCGTCAGGTTGTATAGCCCCGCTTCGTAGACGACCTCCTTCTTCTCACCCACCGACCAGGCGACGCGCTGTGACTTCTTGTCGAGCGTTCCATACAGCGGCGTCGTCGCATCGGTGAGGCCGTTGTAGTAGTTCCCTCTCACCACGCCCCCACTGTTCAGCGCCAGCTGGAAGATGTTGTCCGACGACGTCTCATCTCCCTGCACCATCGCGAAGACGCCCAGCGGCTGCCACTTCTCGTCGTCCGCCACCATCGCATCGCGGCCCGCGTCCGCGAACTGCATCGCCTGACCAGCATAGTCCTCCTGCGTCGCGAGCACCTCGCCGCCGTCATAGACGTTGCCGTCATCGCTGTAGACGAGGTTGTCCCCGTAGTTGTAGACGTAAGCCGTCTGCGTGGCGGGATACCCGATCAGCGACGAGTAGGCTCCCCAGTTTCCGTACGCCCAGGCCGACCCGCCGATCCAGCCCGCGGCGTACCACGCTCCCGGATATCGGCCGTACCATCCCGGCCGGAAAGCATTGTAATAGCCGAAGTTGTTCCGGACGGCATATCCCGTCCCGGCAAGGTTTGTCCCCGCCACATACCGAGTCCCGTAGTAGCCAGCCCCATAGCGACCCGATCCCGCGACAGCCCGACCGCCGGCCGCCACCGCGCCGTTCGGTCCCACGGCCACGGCGCCGCGGCTTCCGCCAGCAATCGTTCCTCCAGGCCCCGTCGCAATCCCTGCACGGCTCCCGCCTGCAACCGCTCGTCCGTCTGGCCCCACCACCGCACCGCCGCGGCTTCCGCCGGCGACCGCTCGGCCATCCGGACCCACAGCGGCCCCCGCACGGCTTCCCCCGGCGATCGTCGTCCCGCCGGCTCCCTGGGCGATCCCTCCCTGGCTGTGGGTCACCGAGGCGCCTCCCCCGGCACCCGCGTTCACACCGGTGTGGCTTCCCGTGATGGCCGATCCCGACGGGCCCGAGATGCCATGCACATCCGTGTGTCCCGCATGCACGTTTCCGTTCGGACCAATCACGACGCCGGTTGCACCTGCCCCCCCAACGGTCCGGCCGCCTGGACCTGTGTAACTCCCCGCATGGCCTCCACCGATGTAGGTTGTCCCGTGCGGTCCGGTGTAAGTATCGATTCCCGCGCGTCCCTGGCCGCTTCCGCCAGCGGCCGTGTTGAACGATCCCTCGCGGCTCCCCCCGCGACCGCTGCCACCGAAGCCGCCATTGAATTCCCGAGTCTGTCCGCTGAAGTTTCCGCTTCCCGCACGGTTGGCGAAACCCTCGGAGCGGTTGGCCGTATTCACCGAGCCGCCATACGGCCCATGCCTGGCCCCACCGTTGACGCCCCCCGCCCCGCCCGCCGGCC
>JADZEF010000238.1 GCA_020850695.1 Planctomycetaceae bacterium
ACCCTGGGTGGACAGTGGAAAACGATGCGAACCCCAACGGGGTTCTACTCTGCGTGCGGGTGGGCTCGGATTACTCCGCTTCTTCGACGCTGATCGTCGTACCCCGTTGGGGTACCGGGGAACTTCGGCGTGAACCCAGGGTGCGCTCGCAAAGCCTCGCGACCCTGGGCTACGGCGTACAACGCCTTCGGCGTAAAGCACAATCATCCATGGCCGCGCGCCTTACAATCGTGGTCGGTGATTTAGAAATCCTGGCGGAAGTTCTGCAGGAACCTTGCCGCGGCGAGGGTTTTCTGCGTTGATCGAGGGACGCCGGGATTTCCGACGTTCCCGTGATCCGGCCGAAAGCCTTCGAGACGCCGCATGCCGACTCATCACCGTTTCAGTCGCCGCCAGGTCCTTGCGCTCTCGGTTGTCGGTGCGGCGACTCTCCTGCGAGCGTCCGGGAGCCGCGGCGATTCTGCCGCGGCGGAAGTCGGATGGCTTGCGGAAGTCCAGGCGCGTCCCACGGACATTCCCGAGCCGGCCCCGCCGCTGCGGCCGCTTCTCATGACTCCCGGGGGCAAGCCTCTGGGCACGCTCGGGGAGTGGCGGACTCGCCGGAAGGAGCTGCGCGAGGAGTGGCTCGCGTTCCTCGGTCCGATGCCCGAGCGCCCGGAGACGAAGCTGACGGTGCTCCGGGAAGACAGTCCCGAGGGCTGCGTCCGGCAACTGGTGCGCTATGAGTCGGAGCCGGGAATTCCGGTTGAGGGGTATCTGCTTCGACCGACCGGTCCCGCCGCAGGCCGGCTCCAGGGGAAGGACGGCAAGCGGCCCGCGATCGTCGCACTGCACCAGACGACGAATGACTCGATCGACGAAATCGCCGGCGTCTCCGGACCCGAGTCGATGCAGATCGGGCTCAAGCTCTGCCGTCGCGGATTCGTGGTGTTCTGCCCGCGGTGCTTTCTCTGGCAGGGAACGCGAGACATCGGCAAGGCGACGGCCGATTTCCGGGCGCGTCGGCCGGACACGCTGGGAATGCACAAAATGCTTTACGACGCGATGCGGGGCGTTGACGTTCTCGTCGCGCAGCCGGACGTCGATGCTCGGCGAATCGGGGCCGCGGGGCACTCGCTCGGGGCGAAGGAAGTGCTTTACCTTGCGGCGTTCGACGAGCGGGTGCAGGCGGCCGTTGCGAGCGAAGGGGGAGTCGGTTTTCCGTTCACCAACTGGAATGCTCCGTGGTATCTCGGTCCGAAGATCCGCGAGGCCGGTTTTCCGCTGAATCATCACGAGTTGATCGCCCTGGCGGCCCCGCGGGCCGTCCTGATCCTCGCCGGCGAGAAGGGGAGCGGCGCGGCCGACGGCGACCGGACCTGGCCGTACCTCGAAGCGGCGCTTCCCGTCTACCACCTTTACCGAAGGCCGGCTCGCCTCGGTCTGCTCAATCACCGCCAGGGGCACTCCGTTCCCGCCGCCGCCTTCGATCGCCTGGCGGAGTGGCTCGAAACCTACACGCGGGCGGGGTAGGAGAACGTCGCGACGCAGGACAACTGCAATTTCACTTCGCGCATTGTCTGCCCTCCCGTCCGGAATCCGACAGGGTCCGCATCCCTCCAGGAATGAGGGGGCTGAATGTCCGAGACGCGGTCTGGACATCGCTACCGGCTCAACACGACGACGCGCTTGTCGACATTCAGGACCTGGACTCCGGCCGGTAGTTCGACAAGCGGCGCCGGCCAGTGATCGTGTCCGCGCACGACAAGTTTCGGAGGGCGACTTTCGATCCGTTCACGGACATTCGCCCTCCCCTTGAGCCTGTGATGAGGGGCATCAGGCCCATCATGCAGAATCAAGAGGTCGAGCGGTTCGTGGAGCACCGTTTCCAGTCGAGAGAGATAGTCCTCGTCCGTCCGCCGCCAGGGCTTGCGGGGATTGCCAAGGATGCCGCTGACTCCGCCGATTCTCAGGCTCCCGAAACAACGGGAAGTGCCATCGAAAAAATGCAGGTTGCCGGCAAACCGGGGCGGCGTGCCGGGTTGCGGGCCAAAGGCGTCGTGGTTTCCCGCGACGCCGGCGACCCACGCGAAGTGGCGGCCGAACGCTCTCCACACATCCGAGACATTCCCGATTCCCCCGCGGGCATCGAGGGCCGGCTCGGTCCAGAAATCTCCGGCGAGAACGACGGCGGTCCGTGCGGGCGAGAAGCCCCATGCGGGAAGCCATTCGTCCGCCAATCGCTCCGGGATGGCTTCTCCCAGGAGCCGCGGCGGTCGCCCGCACGAGTCGTGGAAGGTTTCCCGCGCCTGAAGATCGCTTGTGATGAGGAGCGTGTCGACTCCCTTGGGAAGTCCTTCGACCCGGCCCGTCAGGACGGGAATCGTTTCCTCCGCGAACATGCCGGGCGAGCCTCCCGCGTTGAGGCACCGGATCTGGTGAACGGGATTGGAATCGAGGGACAGTATCCGCATGGCCGGACCTCCGAGAGAATCTCACGAGGACACCGGACGTCCCGGCTTTGTTCGGTGGAATCGGCGGCGTCCATTTTCCATGGAGCGGTTTTTCGACCGTTGAGAGCTCTCTCAAACCGGATGGCAGGGAATCCTCAGGAATGCGAAAGTGATGGCGCTCTGCATCAAGACACTGGAGTTTCGCGGGTTGTCGATCTCCTGATCGATCCGGTTGCGTCCTACGGAATGCGACGGCAGCGTTGCGACTTCGGGTCGAGTTCGGAAAGATGGGTACGGAATGGCTCGATGCCGGTGATGCCGGGACGCAATCGGCTGGCCGAACCGCTCTCGAATGAACAAGATGCAATCCGAGTTTTCCTGCGGGGTTCGCCGCGGTGGACCTTGAAATCTTCTTGAACGAATCCAGAGTGGCCGATAAGATCCACGGGGACTTTGACGCCCGTCCCCCTCTGCGCGCCCTTCACGTTCACCTCAAGCGATCTGGGAGCAATGGCTAAGCCGTCCGACATCCGCATTGTGCAGGCCGAGTGTCAAATCGAGCCGATTGCGTTCCGCGCCCCACTCAAATTCGGGGGCCGGGTGATCTCGGCGGGGAGCCTGATCAACGTCACAATTGAGGTGGAGAACCGGAAGGGGCATCATGCCGCCGGCTTCGGCAGCATGCCGGTGGGAAACGTGTGGGCGTGGCCGTCGTCCACCGTCACGCCCGAGCAATCCGATGCGGCGATGAAGCAGTTCGCCGAGCGCATCGTCGAGATTGCCAACGAAGACACCGAGTTCGCGCATCCGATTGAAATCGTCCACCTGCTGGCGGGCGAGTACTCGCACATCGGCAAGACGATCTCGAAGAAGATGGGCCTTGCCGAGGAGATGCCCGAGCTGGCGCAGCTCGTGGCGGCCAGCCCGCTCGATGCCGCCCTGCACGACGCCTTCGGCCGGGCGAACAACGCCAACAGCTACAATCTCCTCTCGTCGTCGCACATGTCGAACGATCTGTCCGACTACCTCGACGACACCTTCAAAGGGGAGTACCTCGACAAGTACACGCTCCGCGAGCCCAAGGCCCGCATGCCGCTGTACCATCTCGTCGGGGCCCTCGATCCCCTCACCGCAGCCGATGTGCAGAAGAAAATCGGCGACGGACTCCCCGAGACGCTGGGCGACTGGATTGCCGCCGAGGGGCTGACGCACCTCAAGATCAAACTAGCCGGCGATGATCTCGAATGGGACGTGGCCCGCGTCCTGGCCATCGATGCGGTGGCGAGCGAAGTGCAGGCGAAGAAGAAGGTGACGCAGTGGTTCTACTCGTGCGACTTCAACGAGAAGTGCGCCAACGTCGACTACGTCATCACGTTCCTCAAGCGGATCCAGGAGAAGAACCCGGCCGCCTACGACCGCATCCAGTACATCGAGCAGCCGACGCACCGCGATCTCAAGGCGCACCTCGAGAACAAGATGCACGAAGCGGCGAAGCTGAAGCCGGTCGTCATCGATGAATCGCTGGTTGATTACGAAGCCCTGCTGCTGAGCCGCGACCTGGGCTACACCGGCGTCGCGCTGAAGACCTGCAAAGGGCACACCGACGCGCTGATGCTCGGAGCCGCCGCCCAGAAGTTCGGCATGTTCCTCTGCGTGCAGGACCTGACCTGCCCGGGCTACTCGTTCCTGCATTCGGCCAGCCTCGCGGCCCGCATTCCCGGCGTCGCCGCCATCGAGGGGAACGGGCGGCAATACTGCCCGGCCGGCAACAAGCGGTTCGCCCGCATGTTCCCCGGCATGTTCCAGATCAAGGACGGCACCGTGCAGACCGGCCTCCTCAACGGCATCGGCCTCGGCTTCTGATGGCGTCGTGGCTCGGACTTCCAAGCCGAGCGTTCAAGGGACTTTTGTCCGGCCTGGGAAGGCCGGACTACGGATACGCATGCCCCGACGCCGCAATGCACCTTCGAATCTCCTCGGCAGCCATCAGCGGTGCTGGCTGTGGGGGCGCAATGTCGTCGTCGAGACATTGACGGCCCGCAAGTGGAAGCCGCTCGAAATCCTGCTCTCGGACGCTCTCTCCGCGGCCCAGCGCTCGGTCATCGAGCAACTCGCGTCGGCCGACCGGATTCCCTTACAGGTCGAAACGAACGACCGCCTCACGCAGCTTTGCAAGTCGGCCGAGCATCAGGGGCATCTCGCCAGGATGCCGCCCTTCCCCTATGACGATGCCGAGAAGTTACTCGAAAATCGTCCTGCGGCCCCGCTGTACCTCGCGCTCGACGGCATTCAGGATCCCTTCAACTTCGGATCGATGCTGCGCTCGGCCGAGGTGCTCGGCGTCGATGCGGTGTTCCTGGGAGAGACGCGCCAAGTCGCCGTGACGAGCCATGTCGCCCGCAGCTCGGCCGGGGCCGTCAATCATGTTCGCATCGCCCGGGTGGCCGATCTCGCCGATTGGATGATGCGGGTGAAGTCGCTTGGCATCCGCACGGTGGGCGCCACCGAAAAAGCGAGCGACCCGCCCGACGCCTATGATTTCCGACAGCCGACGATGATCGTCCTTGGAAACGAAGGGACGGGCCTGACTCCGACGGTGCTTGCGGCGTGCGACGCCCGCGTCGGCATTCCTCAGACAGGCTGCGTCAACTCGCTGAACGCGGCCGTCGCGGCCGGAATCCTTTTTTACGAAGCCCACCGCCAGCGGCATCCCCATGCGACTCGGCATCCTCTCTGACACGCATGATCAGCTCGACCGCACGCGGGCCGCGGTGCGGCTGCTGCGCGACAAAGGGGCCGACGCCCTGATCCATTGCGGGGACGTGACGACGCCGCCGATCATTGAAGCGTGCGGCGTGCTTCCACTGTGGTTTGTCTTCGGGAATAACGACGTAGACGACGTTTCGGCCCTGCGTGACGCCGCGTCATTACGGGACGCGACGTGCCTCGAGTGGGGCGGACTCATCTCACTGGGCGGAAGGCGCATCGCCGTCACGCATGGGCATCAGCGGATGGAAGTTCGCAGAGTCCTGGCGGAACGTCCGGAGTACCTGTTGGCGGGGCACTCGCACATCGCCTCCGACTCGACCATTGATGGCGTGCGGCGGATCAATCCGGGGGCGCTGCACCGGGCTCGCACCTACACGGTTGCCCTGCTTGATCTGGAAAGGGACGAATTGTCGTTCCTGACCGTGCCGCCCACGCCCGATGACCATTAGAGCACTTCTCGGCATGATCATTGACGACGGATTCCGTTTAATCGATGCGTTCGGGATTGCCGTAAAGCCCAGAGAATGGGCAACCGTTCCTGTCTGACGAGCATCCCTGTCGAAACATTTGTGTCTTTGTGCCGAAAACGCATAATCAGTCGTTTAAATTTGGTATTTGTACGCATGAACCCTTATCGCTGAGTCTCGATGGGTGCTAGCTTTTTCTAAGCGTCCGTCGTTTTCTTTGCTGACTTCTCTGCCGAGGTGCTGTGTAATGCTGTCCAGTTCTTCCCCCGCGACGAAAGCTCGCTCCGGATGGAGCCGGGGATTCACGCTGATCGAACTTCTGGTCGTCATCGCGATCATTGCCATTCTGATCGCGCTGTTGCTGCCGGCGGTTCAGCAGGCCCGCGAAGCCGCCCGTCGCACTCAGTGCCGCAACAGTCTGAAGCAACTCGGGCTGGCCGTGCACAACTATCACGACGTTTATAACCGGCTCCCCATCGGGACGCGATACAGTACGGCGGCTCCGAACTGGCGGATCGGTCTGCTCCCCTACCTCGATCAGGCCCCGGTCTTCAACAGGCTCAACTTCGCGGATTCGTTCAGCGGAGCCAACTACGGGACCAATTCGGTTCTGAACAACCTCTTCATTCCGGTTTACAAGTGCGCGTCCAGTCCGCTGCCGGGCAACGCGAACTCGGGCAACTACGCCCAGAACGCCGCGGCGGGCATGACCCACGACTACGTCGGCATCGCGGGCGGAATTGATTCCACCGGGGTGATTCCGGCGACGCAATGCTCGCCGGAGCACCGCTACGGCGGCATCACCTGCGTCAACGGACTCCTGACGGGGAACTACTGCTACGGGCTCCGGGACGTAACGGACGGGACGTCGAACGTGATGGTCATCGCTGAGCAGTCCGGGTCGATCGGAACCAGTGACATCCGTGCGAATTACTACGGCGGCTGGGGTGGTTTCACACGTCCGATGGGGCCTGGCACCGATACGACGGCGACGCTCACTTCGTGGACGTCGTCGACCGACACGTGGGGAACCGGCATCACGACGGTGCGGTATGCGATCAATCCGAAGACCACTGCCACTGGCATGAACGAAGTTTATGACATGAACACCGCCCTCACGTCGTATCACTCGGGCGGGATCAACGCCTTGATGACGGACGGAGCGGTCCGCTTCATCTCCGAAAACATCAACTTCGTGAATCTCGTCAACCTGGCCTCGAAGGCGGATGGCGTTCCGCTCGGCGATTTCTAAGACCAGGGCGCGACGCGGGAGAATTCCAAGGGTCCGAACCGTCCTCAGTCCGCTGCGGGCGGTCCGGGCCCTGTCTCGTTTGAGCCATTCCCTTTTCCGCTTCTTTTCTGAGATGCTTTCCAGATGAAATCAATTCCCACGATGACTTCCAATCGCCTGACGGCGATGCTCCTGATCGGGCTGCTTGTGACAGGATGCACCAGCGGTGACGGCTCGAAGCCGAAGAAGACGGGTACCGTCTCCGGCAAGGTGACATTCTCGGAAAAGGGTGTCGAGAACGGAGTCGTCAATCTGGAAGGCGTCGGCACCGGCGCGGCGGCGTCGGCCCCCATCAAGGATGGCGAGTTCACGTTCCCGACACCCGTCGAGGTGGGGCAATACAAGGTCAGTATTTCTCCGCCTCCGGAACAGCCCCCCGTTCCCGGCCAGACCGCCCCGCCCGCCGATCCGAAGGATATTCCGGCGAAGTACCGCAGCATCAAGACGAGTGACATTCCACCGGTCGAAGTGAAGGAAGGCGAAAACAAGTTCGACTTTTCGCTCAAGCCCTGACCGGAGTCGTGCGTGTCGCCGGCCCTCGTGATTCTGATCATTGACGGCGTCCTGACCGGCGCTGCCGCATGGCTATGGGATTCGGGGCGCGATTCGGTCGCATTCTGGGCGTTCGTCTCGCTCGGGGTCGTCGCTTTCGGGCAGATCCTTCTGTTCGCTGTCCGCCCCTCGGCGAATCGCTCGCTGAAGATTCAGCTGGCCCTCCGCAAAGCGCATCTCGTGCAGATGCCGCTTCACACGACGGTCTATGTGTACTGGGGGCTGTACTGGGCCGACGTGAGCCGGCACGCCCCGTTTCTGCTCTGCCAGATCGCTCTCGCCTTCGCACTCGACAGTCTGTTCTCCTGGTGGCGTCGCGGCGTCTGGCAGGCGGGGCTCGGGCCCATCCCCATCTGCATGAGCACCAACCTGTTCTTCTGGTCGCGCGACGACACCGCGTGGCTGCAGTTCGGGCTCATCGGCCTCGCCTATCTCGCGAAGGAATACCTCGTCTGGAAGCGGGATGGACGCGTCCGGCACATCTTCAATCCGTCCGCGTTCCCAATCGCCGTCATCGGCGCCTTCCTGCTGGCGACGCAGTCCGTCGGGCTGACCCGCGGCGTCGACATCGTCGGCTCGTTCGACCTCCCTCCCAGCTTCTACGAAGTCGTCTTCATGACGGGCATCGTGGTGCAGCTGGTGTTCTTCACCACGTGGATCTCGTTCGGCGCGATCGGAACGCTGATCATTCTGTACTATGCGTCGATCGCGCTGCTGGGAATCCGCTTCGGGCCGACCGCCTTCGATCCCTCGGTGTTCCTCGGAGCGACGCTGCTCGTCACCGATCCCGCGACCAGTCCCTCATCGCGGGCGGGGAAGCTCCTCTTCGGGATCAGCTACGGGCTGCTGGTGTTCGTCTTCTGCGTCGTGCTCCGCATGCTGGAGATGCCGTCGTATTTCGACAAGATCCTTCCGGCTCCCTTCTGCAACCTGATGGTTCCGTGGCTCGAATCGCTGGGAGTGCGGATTGAAACCGCGCTGGCGAACACGACCGCGCTGAGGATCTTTCAGAACCGGCTCGTCCCCGTCGCGCTGTATGCGACAACGTTCGCCGTGACTCTCCCATCGCTGAAGAATCCGACGTTTGGCGGCTACAACCCGCTGCCGCCCCCCGCCATCAACTTCAGCGATCCCGTCTCGCGACAGCTGCTGGCCTCGCACGCCTGCCGCACGCAGTTTCCCGAGGTCTACCGCCCCTTCGGCTTCGTGGAAGAGGCGCGGAAGTATCACGTCATTCGGCCGTTCCTGCAGCGGGCCGTGGGTGACTCGCCGCCGGCGCAGCCGTCGCTGCGGTCGGCGTCCCGGTAGAAGCAGCGACCTTGAACGGATACGCTGTGCGGTCGAACGGCCCGGTCCCTCCGGCCCGCCGGTTTCCAGGTTCGCCCCCGCCCCGCCCCTTCCACGGATCTCGCCGATGCTCCGCGTGCTCTGTACGTCGCTCAACGCAGAACAGGGACCCCACTTCGACATTCTCAAAGCGGCAGGTTTCGACGTCCGCTGCATCCGTCGCGACGTCAACGTCTACATCAACGGCAATCTCATCGAGCAGGTGAAGGACGCCGACGCCATCATCGCCGGCTCCGAGCCCTACCCGCGGACGGTCATCGAAGCCCTGCCGAAGCTCCGCGTCATCGCCCGCACCGGCGTCGGCTTTGACGCCATCGACCTCAAGGCCTGCGACGACCGCGGCATCGTTGTGGCCACCACCCCGGGCGTCAACCACCATGCGGTGGCCGAGCACACCATCGCAATGCTGATGGCGGTCTCGCGCGGCTTCCCGCTGATCGATCGCCAGGTGCGCGAGGCGGCGTGGAAGCGTGTTGCCCGCCCGCGGGTAATGGGCCGGACGATCGGCATCGTCGGCCTCGGCCGCATCGGCCAGGCGGTGGCCACCCGCGCTGCGGGGCTGGGAATGAAGATCCTCGGTTTCGAGCCCTACCCCAACCGAGAGTTCTGCTCCAAGTGGAACATCGATCTCGTCTCGTTCGACGAGTTGATCAAGCAGTCGGATTACATCACGCTCCACTGTCCGATGTCGCCGGAGAACAAATATCTCATCCGCGAAGAGACGATCGCGAAGATGAAGCCGGGGGTCGTCATCATCAACACCGCCCGCGGGCTGCTCATCAACGAAAAGGATCTCTACGCAGCGCTGAAGTCGGGCAAGGTGCGGGCGGCCGGGCTCGACGTGTTCGAGGTGGAGCCGCTCCCGGCCGACAGCCCGCTGATCACGCTCGACAATGTGATCCTGGCCGGCCACCTGGCGGGCCTTGACGAAGAATCGCACCGCGACACGTTCGCGATGTGCGCGAACATCATCAAGGACCTGCACGAGGGGAAGTGGCCGGCCGAGTGCATCCAGAACCTGCGGGGAACAACGGGCTGGAAGTGGTGAGCGGTGCGGAGCGGCCGCGAAGAAAGCAGTCACAGCTTTGTCGGAAAACGGAATGTGGACGTAGCACGGGCATGAGTGCCCGTGCTACGAATGTCTGAGCCGCGCTGCGTACTCTATTCCCGTGGCTTCGTCCCATGTCGCAGACCGCCGTCACGATGTCCTCTCCTGATGTGCGGCCGACCCGCTTTCACTGGGTCGTGTTTGCCGTGGCGTGCAGCGCGTCCTGGATGCTCTACCTCCACCGTTACACGTTTGCCCTCATCAAGCCGATCCTGGCCCGCGAGTGGGGGCTCAACGAAGAGCAGTTGGGCTGGATCGACAGCGCCGAGTCTTCGTGCTACCTCCTCTTCCAGGTGCCCCTCGGCGCCCTGGTGGACGGCGTCGGCGTGCGCCTGGTGCTGACACTGCTGATGGTGTGCTGGTCGGCCGGCATGGGTGTCTGCGCGGCGGCGACAAGCGTCCCGCTGATGGCATTCGGACGCGCGTTATTCGGCGCCGGACAGTCGGCCGTCTATGCGGCGCTCAACCGTGTTTCGCGGAACTGGTTTCCCGCATCGGTCCGCTCGTCCATGCAGGGGCTGGTGGCCGTTTTCTCGGGGCGGATCGGAGGGCTGAGTTCTTACGTGGTGGTCGGATCACTGATGATGGGCGTCCTGAACTGGGGATGGCAGCCGACGCTCGCCGCGCTGGCGGCGTCCGGACTGCTCCTTGCGATCGGTTTCGCCGCGCTCTTCCGCAATTCCCCCTGGCAGCACCCGCGCGTCAACACGGCCGAGGCGCGGATGATCGATGGCGTCCTGCCGGGCGAGGCCGTTCCTGCCGCGCCGCCGCGGATGACGCGCCGCGAGGTGTTGCGGGGGGCGAGCCGCCGGTCGCTGCTCAATCTCTTTGCCCTGAACGTGCAATCGATTCTCAGCACGCTCGCCGACAATATCTACTCGAGCTGGATTCCGTTGTTCCTCGCGACGGTCCATGGCTTCAAGCTGGAGAAGGGGGGGCTGTATTCCGCGCTGCCGCTTCTGGGCGGGGCAATTGGCGGAGTGGTCGGCGGGTGGCTGAACGACGGGTTGATCGCCCGCACCGGCAACCGCCGCTGGTCGCGGACGTCCGTCGCGCTGGCGGGAAAGGGAATGGCGGCCGTGCTCCTGCTCGCCGCCATCGTCTTCACTTACGACAGCCCGCGCGCCTTCTGTTTCATGCTGTTCGCGGTGAAGTTCTTCAGCGACTGGAGCCTGACGACGTCCTGGTCCACTGTGACCGACATTGGCGGCCGCACGACGGCGACCGTGTTCGCGTTCAACAACACTGTGGCTTCGATCGCGTCCGTGATCGCGCCGCTGCTCTTCGGCTACGTCGCGGCGCACTACGACTGGAAGGCGGTCTTCACGATCACCTGGATCGTCTATGGACTTTGTGCCCTGTCGTGGCTGGCCATCGATTGCACGATTCCCGTCCTCCGCGAGAAGCCCGAATGACGGCCGGCGGTGCGGTCGGCGAGCTCCGTTGATTGGCGCTTGTGAAGACCGGCAGGATGGACGGTTGAGATCGTGCGGATCACCGCGCGTGGGCTCGTCACGAAAGTGAGTCGGTCGTCACGAAGGGTGGCTGGGGTCGAGGGTTTGCGAGGGTGATTACATACTTGACTCATCAAGCCGTTGAAGAGGCTCCAGGTCTGGAAGAGATGGCCGCGAGAAGACACCAAAGTCGCAAAAGAGAACTCGACACCGTTTGACCGGAAATGCTTTTGCGTCTCTTGTGCCCCTTTGCGGCAACATCGTCCACTCGGTGTTGATGAGTCGCCTCTGCGGCGGACCGAGTATATTGAGAGCCCGAGACCTTTCTTCGTCACTGCCGGTCTTCGTCACTGCCGGCCCCGCGAGCGCCGATCTTTGACGGCTCGGGGTGAGCGTGTGGATCAACGGTCGCTGGATGACGTGATCGAGCGAGTGAGTGGGAACGAGTGATGGCGGATCCTGTGTTGCGGTCGATTCAGGTGAGCCTGCCGCGCGAGTTTGGAACGGCGGGGGCGGAGGATCCGATGGATCGTCCCTGGACGAGCGGCTTCGACAAGCGTCCGGTGGAGGGTCCGGTGCGAGTGGGGTTCACGGGCCTCGAAGGGGACGGGCAGGCCGATACAGTGAACCATGGCGGGCCGGACAAGGCGGTGCTGGGCTATTCCGCGGACCATTACGACGCGTGGCGGCGTGAGCTGCAGAAGCCGGATCTTCCTCACGGCGCTTTTGGAGAGAATTTCACGATTGCCGGATTGACGGAGGCGGATATCTGCCTCGGGGACATCTGGCAGGTGGGCGAGGCGACGCTCCAGGTTTCTCAGCCGCGTCAGCCCTGTTGGAAGCTGGCCCGCCGGTGGCGCATCAAGACTCTCTCGCTGCAGGTTCAAGAGTCGGGACGCACGGGTTGGTACTTTCGGGTGCTGAAGGAAGGAGTCGTCGTCGCGGGAATTCCCTTGCATCGGATCGAGCGTCCGTACCCCGCCTGGACGGTCGCGCGGGCCAACCACGTCATGCATGACGAGAAGGACGACATGCCGCTGGCGGCGGAGCTTGCCGCGGTGCCCCCCTTGGCCGAAAGCTGGAAGAGCACGTTGCGACGGCGGGTCGAGCAGCATGCACATCCCGATATTGCGAAGCGCTTGCTGGGGCCGAACGACTCATGATGTTGACTCGGCTTTGAGGGCTGACCGCGGACGGCTGACCATAGCGATCCGGCATCGCTGACCCATTGGGGCGAGTTCAGACTCCTATTCTGGGCAACGATCATGGCGACAGCGCGGGTTCCGTCTCCAACTCATCCCGAGCGCTGCGGAGCAACTCCGGCGCGGCGGGATCGTCGCCGTAGAGGACGCGAAGCGAGTCGAGCAGCTTCCGCGCTTCATCCTTCTTTCCTTCACTGCTCAGCGTCTTGACGCGGCTCAGGGCTGGAACGAGATACTCGTCGACGGCCAAAGTCCGCTGTTTGCGGACGCCGTCCAGCAGCTCGACTGCGGCCGCATGCAGCGGCTGGTGGTCGGGATCATCCTTGAGCAGCGTCACGAGGGCTGCCAGCATTCGCTCGGCGCGCGGCCAGTCTCCCGCTTCGTAGGCATGCTGAGCGATTTGCAGCAGCCGCTGCGGTTCGGAACGGACGGCTGAATCGTTCTTGCGGGGGCGCTTGCGGGTGACGCTGCTCTTCCAGTCGTAGAGGGCGATGCGGTCGAGGTGGGGCTGGATCTTCTCCTGCCAGGTGTCCGGGTCGGACTGAACCAGCGGTTGGAAATACTGGTCGCGGGCGCGGAGCCAGTCGGGGCCTTCGGGCTGATCCATGAGAGCGACCCCCGCGGCGTACTGCTGGTCGGGAGGGAGGGTCCGATATTTGAACCAGGCGATGCCGCCGCCGATCAGCAGCACGAAGAGGACCAGCAGGACCCAGATGTTGTCGAAGAAGCTGGCGATGGGCGAGAGTTTCTGGGCTTCGCGGACTTCGTGCTGGACGAGGTCGCGCATGAGGGTCGCGACGCCGGGGCCGTCGTGGCCGCCGGATTCCGCGCTGGTTCCGCTTCCGGTCGGGACGCCGGCGACCGTTTCCGCCGCGCCGGACGAGAGTTCGACCTTGCGAAGGATTTCCTGCAGACGCTTTGAAAGAACGTAAGCGTCCGGCGGCCGCTTGTCGGGGTCCTTGTCGAGGAGCTGGCTGACGAGGTCGTCGAGCCAGTGGGGGAGGTCGGCGACGTAGCGGCTGGCGCGGTCGAACTGGGCGTGGCGATGCTTCTGCATCACTTCGAGCGTCGTCTTGCCGGTGAATGGGGGCCGCCCGGTGAGCATGGCGTAGAGCACGGCCCCCAGCGAGTAGAGGTCGCTTTTTTTCGTGGCGCGGGCTCCGGCCGCCTGCTCGGGGGACATGTACTCGGCGGTGCCGATAATGCCTCCGGTGACGGTCAGCTTGCCGCCGGCGAAGACCTGGGCCACGCCGAAATCGGTCAGTTTCACGGTGCCGTCGGTCGCGATGAGGAGGTTGGAGGGCTTGAGGTCGCGGTGGATGATTCCGGCATCGTGGGCGGCTTTGAGGGCGACGCAGATCTGGAGCGCGACGTCCACCGACTCGCGCCAGGGCATTCGCTTTTCGCGCATCAACTTGCTGGTGAGAGTCTCGCCTTCGACGTACTCCATGGCGTAGTAGTACGTCTCGTGGTCGACGCCGCTGTCGAACAGCTCGACGACGTGCGGGTTGGCGAGCCGCTTCATCGCGTCGATTTCACGGGTAAAGCGGGCTACGAAACCGTCTTCGCGGGCGAGCGACGGCGGCAGGACCTTCACCGCGGCCAGCTGGCCGGTATCGCGGTGCCGGCCGAGGAAGACGGTTCCCATGCCGCCGGCGCCGATCTTCTTGTCAATGGCGTACGGACCGACCTGGAGCGGATGCATAAGAATGGCGAATCGAGCAGGGAGCGGTCGCCGGGAATGGCGTGCGACAGGAGGTCTGGCGAGTGTAAGATCGACGCTGTCACAAGGTCAAACGGCGAGGCATCGAGAGATGCGACTGAAGGCTTTAACGCAAAGACGCGATGGCCGCAAAGTGACGCAAGGATTACGCACGAGTCCGGCTCGATGCGACACTGTGCCTCTTCACTCGATAATGCGGGTCGCTTTACCCCTGGTGTCAGAAGCTTTTTGATTGCTGGGGATGCCGAATGCTGAGTCCAACAGGGAATTAAGGATGTCTGGCGAACGGACTGCGGTGCTGCTGATTGCCCATGGGAGCCGGCGGAAGGAGGCGAATGACGACCTCGTGCGGCTGGCGGAGATGGTGCGGGCCCGCAATGAGTATGACGTGGTCGAGATCGCCTATCTTGAAGTGGTCGTGCCGACCATTCCCGACGGGGGACGCGAGTGCGTGGCGGCGGGAGCGACCCGCGTGTTGATGCTGCCTTTCTTTCTGTCGGCGGGGTCTCACGTGACGGAGGACCTCGAGCGGCATCGTCGCGAGATGGAGGAGGAGTACGCGCCGGTGCGGTTCGAATTGTGCAAACCGCTCGGACTGCATCCACAGCTGGTCGACGTGGTGTTCGCGCGGCTGGGCGAGGGGAGTCGGGCGACACCATGACTCGTCGCCGTGCTCGGCAACAAACGATGCTGCGACGAACGAATCCATCAACTCAATAACCAGCATCCATTGTGAGACACTATCGCGAAGCGAAGGTTGGACGGTCAGCGATCGATTGTTGGGTGAGCAGATCAGCCCCTCGGGTTCTTCGTCTTTACGCCAACGGCGTTGTACGCTGTAGCCCGGGGTCGCGAACGAAGTGAGCGCACCCTGGGTGAACGGCGAAAAATGGCGCGAACCGCTACGGGGTTCTACAATGCGTTCCGATGAACCTGGGGGACATCACAGATGTCGTACCCCGTTGGGGTACCGAAGAATCTGGCCGTCAACCCAGGGTGCGCTCGCCAGGCCTCGCGACCCCGGGCTACAGCGTACAACGCCTTCGGCGTAAAGCACGATCGGAAAGCCTCTCAGCCGACAAAGACTTCAAGAGGAATTCCGCACGTCGCTCACTTCTTGAGCTGATCGGCGATCGCCTGCTTGACCTGCGCGTGCGTGAATTCGTCCTCGACCCGCTTGGCGTCATCATTGTCGAATCGCTTCACCAGCTTGCCGTCCGGGCCGTAGAGATAGACGGCGGGCGTGGACTTCAGCTCGCGCTCTTCGAGGAAGTCGATGAACGGGATGTTGAGCAGGATGTGCTCGGTGCGCTGCGATTTGTGTTCGGCCAGGAAGGCAGCGACCTTCGGGCGATAGAACTCGGGGGGCTTTTCCGGGATGCCGTCGTAGTCGCAGGCGACCGCGATGCAGACGACGCGATCGGCCGGAAGCGAGTCGACCAGGGTCATCAGCTTGGGAAGTTCCTCGCGGCAGGTTCCGCAGGTCGTCGTCCAGATGTCGACGAGCACAACTTTTCCGCGGTGGGCGGCGACCCGTTTCTGGACGTCATCCCAGCTTGCGGCGGGGAGTGGGCTCGGAGCAGATTTCTTTTGGGACGCGGAAGCGGATGGCTCGTCGGCTCGACAGGACTTGAGGGACTCGAATCCTAAAGCGAGCGTCGCCACGAGCAGCCCGCTGAGCAGCAACGGCGCGGCCCACCTGGAAATGGAGACGCTCCGAGGGGGAGGAAATGTCCTGGGATGCGTCGATCGGTCCTGCATGACGAGCTCCTTGACCGGCACAGGTCCCAAAAGAAAACCCTCTCCCACATCGTGGCGGGAGAGGGGCAGGGCGAGCAACCCTTCGAAGTTGAACCGCTCAGGCGACCGGAGATCGGCGATTTTCGCGGTGCTTCTCACTTGGGCTTTCTGGTCAGGTTCTTTCGGGCTTCGATTTTCTTTTTATTTGAGTCCTGCGCACCGACCTTGCCGGCTCCGAGCGATGTGCTCGCCAACGGGAGATTGGTGAGCGATTTGTCCTCGGGAACGAAATAGGGCCTCGGAAGGCCCGCCAGCTGGAGCTTCAGGATGCTGAAGACTTTCTCCCGCACCGTCTCTGCCGTCAGTTTTTCGTCGGCACGGACAGAAAGATAGCTCGGGTCGAGTTTGAACGTCTCTTCGTAGATTTTCGTCTTTCCATCTTTGCTGGTCCATTTGATGGAGACGTCTCCCTGGGTGCTCTGGGCGCTGCGTCCGGTTGCGGTGCCCCCCCCGAAGATGCGATTCCCCCCGGTGAATTCCTTCAGCGTCTGGCCGGCCGATTCCTTGTAGTCGACGGTGAGGATGGACGTGCCTTCGTCGTCGACTTCGAGTCCGTCGGTCGCGAGCCGGTCGGTGAGGGCCGCTTCGATCGACTTCTGAGTCTCCTCGGGCTTTCCGAAGCGGACGCCCGAGACCTTCACGTTCAGCTTGACCTTCACGCCCGCTTTGACGAGGGCCGGCGTGTCGGCGTTGCGGTAGGCTTCGAGCGTCTTTTCGAGCTTCTCGGCCGGGAAGGGGATGGATTGGATCCTGTAATTGCTGGTGGTTCCCATGGAGGCGATAAAGCCGGCAGGGGTCAGCAATCGCTTCGAGTGAGCGTGTTCCAGTATCCCCTGCTTGTATGACCACACGAGAAGGCCGGTCTCGCGTTCGAGGAAGCCAGCGCCGTAGAACAGGAACCCCGCGGGCTGCGCGACGAATTCGACCGGCGGCCCCTTGTACGAGGCGGGGTGCGGCATCGCATTGCGAACGGCCTGCGGGATCTCATGCTTCAGCTTCGACTCGCCCGTCGCCACGTCGAAGACTTCGATCAGTTCGGTTTTCGAGCCCCGGCAGTAGACGGCCAGCTCCTTGCCGTCGGGGGAGAACCGCACTGACTCGGCGTGCACGTTGTCGCCGTCGTCCGTTTTTTCCCTCGGCTTGATCTTGCCTTTGATCTGCGCGGTCTGGAGATCGTAAAAGAGAACTTCGGAACCGACGTAGGCGGCCAGGTAGTGGCCGCCAGGGCTGATGTCGGAGTGGCGATCGCCCCCCGACATGTGCTTGTCGAGATCGAGCTGCCGGATCGCCTTCCCCGTCTGCGCATCCCAGATCCGCAGGTGATAGACGAACTTCCCCGCCACCTGACCGAACGTGTAAGTCAGCAGTTCGCCGGGGGCGGCGAAGTCGAGCATCAACATCGACAGGCCGGTGTCGTCCGCCTTGAACCCGCACAGCCGCTTGCCGGTCTCCAGCGACCAGACTTCGAGCTCGTTCGTGCTCATGCCGTCGAGCTTGGCGCACGCCAGGTACTTCCCGTCCGCCGAGACCGCCCGCTTGTTCGACTTGACCGGGCTGCCGGAGATTCCGCCGACCTTCTTCCCCGTCGCCAGGTTGTAGAGGGCGGCTTCGTTGCTGTCGTAGGCATCCAGCCCGACGACCACGAACTCGCTTTCGTTCGACGGAAACAGGACGTGTTCCTGCCGCGACGGCTGTTCGATCGAAACGTTCAGGCTCTCGGGCCATTCGACCTTGCGGGCCGGCGGGTCGACTTTGACCTGCCAGTTGCCGCCGCTGACGTCGGCCTTGTTCGCCCCGATCGCCGGATGCGAAGGCGCGGAAATCAGCAGTCCCGCAACGGCGACCGCCGCCAGAAACGGTTGAGACATCAATCGAAAGAAGTCGCGGCGAGAAGGTGTCGCTCGCATGAGAAAATTCCTTGCCACCAGAATCGGAGAGCGCCCGGGAGAAGGGGGCGGCAGAACTGGATGCATTTATACACCGATCGCGCGGGCGCATTCAATGTGCTGCCGACGGCAGAAACCGGGTTCGTCTGGGATTCTCCACGAGCGGTCGATCCGCGGGGCCGGATGGTGGAAGACGCGGGCGGTCGGGAGTATCTTCAGCACCTTCCCTCATCCCCTCGGCAGATTCGACCGCCGTTTTCCGCGTGGCGGCCCCTGTGTCAGCGCTCTGAAGGACCTGGTTATGGCGACGCCCCTCAACATCGGAATGATCGGCTACGGCTTCATGGGCCGGGCCCACTCGAACGGTTACCGCAAGGTCAACAATTTCTTCGAGACGAAGTATCGCCCGGTTCTCAAGGCGGCCTGTGCCCGCAGCGCCGACAAGATCAAAGGCTTCGCCGACACGTGGGGCTATGAGTCGATCGAGACCGACTGGCGGAAGCTGATCGAGCGGAAGGACATCGACGCCATCGATGTCTGCGTCCCGAACAACCTGCACAAGGAGATCTGCCTTGCGGCGGCGGCGGCCGGCAAGATGATCCTGTGCGAGAAGCCCCTCTCGATGAACACCGAGGAAGGGGAGATCATGTGCCAGGCGGTTGAGAAGGCCGGCGTGGCCAACACCGTGTGGTACAACTATCGCCGCGTCCCGGCGGTGACGATGGCGAAGAAGCTCATTGAAGAAGGCCGCCTCGGACGCATCTTCCACTACCGCGCCAACTTCCTGCAGGACTGGACGATCTCAACCGACCTCCCGCAAGGGGGGACCGCCCTGTGGCGTCTCGACGTCGACGCGGCCGGCTCGGGGGTGACGGGCGACCTGCTGGCCCACTGCATCGACACCGCGATCTGGCTGAATGGCGGGTTGAAGGATGTCTCGGCGATGACCGAGACGTTCATCAAGGAGCGGAAGCACCAGTTGACGGGCAAGGTCGAGAAGGTCGGCATCGACGATGCGTGCGCCTTCCTGTGCCACTTCAATAACGGCTCGCTCGGGCTGTTCGAATCGACCCGTTACGCTCGCGGCCACAAGGCCCTCTACACGTTCGAAATCAACGGCGAGAAGGCCTCGATCAAGTGGGACCTACACGACCTGCACCGCCTCGAATACTTCGATCATAAGGACGAAGGGAAGTTGCGGGCGTGGCGGTCGATCCACGTCACCGACCATGGCGGCGAGCACCCCTACATGGATCACTGGTGGGTGCCCGGTCTGCAGATTGGCTATGAGCACTCGTTCGTGCATCACGTCGCCGACTTCCTCAAGTCGCTCGAAACCAACACCCCGTGCGAGCCGACGTTCCGCACCGCCCTCGAAACCCAAAAGGTGTGCGACGCGGTGCTGGCGAGCGCCAAGGACGGGAAGTGGACGAAGGTTTGAGAACTGGCCGGTGATGATCGGGGTGAGTTCGACTTGACCACCGACGCGCCAATGCAGTCTCCGATTTGTTGAGTGAGTTGCGGATGTCTGACGCGAACAGCGCTGGCGGCATCGCGCGGACCGAGCGGTTCTTGTCCGCGACTCCGCAACGTGTGTTCGAAGCGTTCGAGCAGCCGGAACAGATCGCCCGTTGGTGGGGGCCGGACGGCTTCACCAACACCTTTGAACTGTTTGAGTTCAAGCCGGGGGGCCGCTGGGTCTTCGTGATGCACGGTCCGAACGGGATCAACTACCCGAACGAAAGCGTTTTCCGGGAGATCGTGCCCGAGTCGCGCGTCGTGATCGAACACGTCGTGCAGCCGCTGTTCACGTTGACCGTGACACTGACCGCGCAGGGAGACGGAACGCACCTCACTTGGGTGCAGAAGTTCGACGATCCTGGGTTTCTCGAGAAGGTGATGCACATCATCGGGCCGGCCAACGAGCAGAACCTCGACCGGCTGCAGACGGTGCTTGGCGGCGGGACCCATTGAACCTGATGCACGAACTGCAATGACTCTTTCTGCGTCTGTCTTCGTCTTGCAGCATCTCCACGTCCACGACAGCGGCGACGAGTGCTGGAAGATGATTGGGATTTACGCGTCCCGTGGGGCCGCTGAGGAAGCGGCGGTGCGTCTCGCGAAACAGTCTGGCTTTCAAGATCATCCCGGAATCATCGATGATCCCGTGCATGCCGTCGACGAAAGTGGTTTCTACATCGACGAGTACAGGATCAACGAAGATCATTGGACCGATGGATATGTGACCGTGTAGCGGACGCCGAATGCCGCCGAATCCACTCGCATTCTCAGTCTGCCGTCCTTAGAGCGCGTTACCGCCGCGTTTTCCGTAGTCCGGCCTTCCAAGGCCGGACAAAACCTCGCGCCCGGCCTTGGAAGGCCAGGCTACGAAGCGGAACACCCGCCGGTAATGCGCCATAAGGCGTGACAGGGGGCAGTGAACTCAAGACGCGAGAAACGCCGGTTCCACGAGGTGCCACAAAGTCTATACTGGAGTCAGCGGTCCGATGCGGCCCGCGACTGCCTCGGAGCGAGTTCGACACATGCCGTCTCCCTTTCCCGGAATGGACCCCTACCTGGAACGTCCCGAACTCTTCGGGGGGTTTCATGACACGTTCATCGCCGAACTCCGGCGCGAGATCGGGCTTCAGTTGCCACCGACCTATTTTGCGGAACTCGGCTCCCGAATCTGGATCGAAGAGTCGAAACGATCGGTTCTGCCGGATGTCAATGTGCATGCGAATGCCGGTTCCCGGCGGCCCGGCGGTGAATCAGGCTCAACCGTCGCTGTCCTGGAATCCTCAACGGAAGTCGAACCGTTGACCGTCGAGTTCGAAGAGCACAAGGAGAGCTTTCTCGAAATCCGTCATGGGGCAGATGGGGTTCGGCTGGTCACGGCCATCGAGTTGCTGAGCACGACCAACAAAGCCCCCGGCGGCGACGGGCGAACGCAGTACCTGCAGAAGCAGGCCGAGATGCGTCGAAGTGATGTGAACTTCATTGAGATCGACCTGCTGCGGGGCGGATTGAAGTCGACGCTGGCCCCCGAGCATGTCCTTCGCACGGCGGAGGGGGAGTGCAGTTATCACATCGTGCTGCGGGCCGCCGAGCGCCGGTTTCAGCAGGACGTCTGGCGGATTCAGCTGTGGAACCGTCTGCCGGTTCTGCGGGTCCCGCTGCTCCCCGGCGATGGAATCCTTGCGGTCCCGCTTCAACCCGTCTTCGACCGCTGCTACGACCTGGGACGATACGCGATGCGGGTGGATTACAGCGTGCCCCCCCCGCTTCCGCCGCTGCGGCCGCACGAAGCGGAATTCGTCTCGCGGCTCCTGGCGGGACAGACCTCCGCAACTTCAACGGCGGAAGCCTCGGAGTAGATTGCGCGGAGGTCTCAGGTGCGCCGTCCCTCGGCGGCGTTGTCCGGGTCGTTAAAGTTCGGGCGAGGATTGCGGTCGCGCGGGTCGCGTTCCCCCTTGTCATCGGGACCCGGGGGGAGGTTGATTTTCTGATCGAGCGGATAAAGCGTTTCAGGGGATGCCGAGGTCGACGAGCCCGACGAGATCTGCGTCGGTTCCTGCGCTCCCTCTTCGATCGTGCCGCCAACGCCGATGCCGAGGCGGCGTTCCCACCAGGCGGACTCGTCCGCGAAGACCTGCTGCAGCGTCTCGCGGGCGACCATTCGCTCACCGTCGGTGTCAAAGCGCTTCCAGTGGCGCTGCACCGCTTCTTCGAGGCGATCTTCCGTGCGGTGCTGGCGGAGGGCTTCGAGAATGGTTCGCCATGCCCGGTGCCGTTCGTTTCGGGACGCGAGGAGTTCGCAGAGGTCGATGTGCGGGCCGATCAGTTGCGGGTCGACCTTGATCGCCCGTTGCAACCGCTCGAGACGCGTCTCGGGAGAGAGGGCCGTCTTCGACCGATACCAATGGTACGAGCCGAACCACGTCGGATGCATGGCTCCCCAGAGCCCTGCCGCGAGCATCCAGGGCAGCCATCGCAGGGCGGGGAGTGCGGGGGGCGCATCGGGTTGCCCCGGTCCCGCACCGATCCACCACCCGCACGCCATGGCCGTGAGCCACGCGAGGTAAGGGCCGTGTCCCTGGCCGGTGACCGTCAGGAAGATGACGAGGAGCACCGAGGCGACCGTCGCGGGAAGGACCCAGCGGGCCATCAGGCGCTGGCCCGTGGCGTCGGGACCGGTCAGGCGGCCCGCGGCGAACAACACCCCGCAGTTTCCGCTGAAGTAACCCAGCGGCGTTTCGAGGACCAGCCAGGCGACGATGAACCCGGACAGGCTGGTGAGCAGGAAGACGAGGGCGAATCGCAGGCTGCCCCACAGCGGCTCGAGCCGCACTCCGAGAAGCAGCGTCATGCTGACGCAGGCGGCGAGTGTTGCGAAGTCGCGATGGAGGACGAAGCTGGCGGCCATGCGGGCGGGGCGGCCGTTCCAGAGAGAGAACAGGCCGCCGAGTTCGGGTTCGCCATCGAATCGTTCAGAGTCCACCGTGTGTCGAGAGATTGCTGCGGACGGCGTTTCGCCGAGTTGGCGCGTCGTCACGACGAGCGTCTGGGCGACCAGCGCGGCGGCGACAAGGACGAGGGTGATTGGAGCCCGGGCGAGAGCCCGCAACGTGGATAGCAAAATCGGAACGCTCCCGCTGGAATTCGAATGCGTTCGTCGATTTTAGCACAGGACGAGGGCCGGGAAGGCGGATTGTGCCTTCCTCATTTCTCGCCGATGCACACCAGGACCGTCCCCTTGCGGGCGGGGGTGTCGAGGTTGCTGGTCGCCACGTACAGCCGCCCGCCATGCACGATGGGCGAACCGTAGACCGAGCCGGGGGACTTCACGGCGGCGTCATTCGCAAGGTCGAGCGTCCAGAGCTTTGTTCCATTCGCCAGATTCACGGCATGCACCACGCCGTTGAGGTCGGCCGAATACGCGACGTCCCCCGCGATGGCGGGTGCGGCGAAGAAAGGAGCCTTACCATCGTATGTCCACGCCAGCCGTCCGTTGCCGACTTCCACCCCGCGCATCTTTCCGTCCGTCGAAGTGAACACGGCCCACGTTCCACTGACGGCCACGGGCGAGAGGACGCCCCCCTTGGCGACCGGCCGCTTCCATTTCTCGGTTCCGTCCTTCAGGCTGAAGGCGATGACTTCCCCCTGCCCGCGCGGCAGTTCCTTCGGATCGAACCGGATGTTGCTGCAGCCGACGATCACCAGGTCTCCCGTGTCGGACTTGGCGAAGGTCGCACCGCCCCAGGGATTGTGCTTGAGCGCCGCCCGCCACGCTTCCTTCCCGTCCGCCGCGTTGAGGCAGTACACCGCCCGGTCGCCGATCTTCTCTTCATCGAGGAACGCCGAGCCGACCAGCACCTTTCCTTCGGCGACGTTGACCGACGCATCGACGTGCCAGCGCTCGCGGCCCTGCTGCCAGACGAGCTTCGGCTGCGTCTTCGGCAGGTTCTCCTCCGTGGGCGCCATGGCGAAGTCAGGGTCCTTCCTCTTGTCGACTTCGTACTTCGCGAGGAGCTTCTTCCACTCGGCATCAATCGCCTTCGCCGCGGCGGCGGGGTCCATCTCCTTGCCGTCGACTTCGATCCGCTTCAGATCGAGGCAGAAGACTCCCGCGTTGCCGCCCCCCATGTAGAGCTTGCCGTCGGCGACGGTCGGCGCTCCTTCGAGGTGGACCAGCTCGCCGTCGATGCGGTACTGCCAGAGGGCGAAACCATCGTCCGCCCGCAGGCCGTGCAGTAGCGCCCCGCTCGTCTGATGCATGCCGTCGCCGAAGATCACCAACCCGCCGATGACCGCCGGCGGACTGACGGTGGGTCGCTTGAGGTACGGAGCGCCCTTCGACCACGCGGTGCGGTCATCGTCCTTTGCGGAAGGATCGTAGGAGGTCGCCTGCAACGCCGACGCGTTGAAGGCTCCGAGACCCGAGACGTACAGAGCCTTCTCTCCCGCGACGGGCGAGGCGATGTAGTGCTGCGTCGAGTGGTGGACCCAGAGAACTTTCGGCGACTTCGGGCCCGCCTGCCCGTCAACGTTGCCCGTCCGTTGCGGATTGCCGCGATGCGTGGGCCAGTCGGCGGCGGGGAGTGCGGAAGCGATAGAATGGGTGATGCAGAGCACAAGCCAGCGCGTCATGGGAGTCGCTACCTTGAAAACGTAGCACGGGCACTCATGCCCGTGCGAAATGATCAATCAATAGGTAAGTGTCGCATGACAAGCGACGCACGGGCATGAGTGCCCGTGCTACGGAATCAATTCTCATTCCGAAATCCCCATCCCGCTTTCTCCCACTCGGGATGAATCCACCGTCTCCAACTCTCTTCCCCCGCAAGTCCTGCCTTGCGGGGATTGCGGCCGATGTACTGAATCACTCGCCACAAGTGCTCTCCATCTCGAATCAGTCGATCGTAGGACTCGTCCTGCCAGACGTCCCCGGATTCCTTGATCGCCAGATTGAGATGCCGTGCCGACACGCCTTTGATCGCGCCGATCAGGTCTTCCAGGTCGTGGCCATCGAAGGGGCGCATGGCGAGATGGACATGGTTCGGCATGATGGTCCAGCACGAGAGGAAATAGCGATCGTTCTGGAAGTGGTTCAATCTGCCGACGAGATCGTCGACCAACTGACGGTTTCGGAAGTGGCAGTTTCCGAGCCCCTCATCAAGCCAGGCTTCCACATGGCTCGTCGAAACGCGTTCGAGAGATTCCCAATCCTTCGCCGTATGAGGCGGCGGGTGCTTGCGCTCCCACTCTTCACGCACTCGCTTGAGATATCGCAGTCTCTCCTGAGGAAGCGAATCGACCAGGCGAAACGTCACAAAGTAAGTGGCTCCATCCTGTCGCCAGTGAGGCAGACCGCGTCGATAGACCTTGATAGGACGATCTCGATCAAGGCATTGGAACTGCGGCGGAAGCGGCGGCAGGTTCAGCATGGTGACACTCAGCCCGCTTCGGCCGCAGCACGGGCACTCATGCCCGTGCGAAAAGTCTTCCAATATGTCTTGGTCAAGAAGAGAGTGTTATGTCGCCGCTCGTGCTATTGATCTGACTGCGAGGCATTTCTTTCGCACGGGCATGAGTGCCCGTGCTACGTTTCGCGTTTGCCACCTCGATCTACTTCGCCGCCACTTCTTTCTTCGCCGCACCCAGCAGCACCGCGGAGTCCTGGCCTTCGTTGTTGAGGACGAGGTCGGGCACGCCGTCCTTGTTGACGTCGGCGATGCCCACCGCGCGCGAGTTGAAGATCTTTGCCTGCAGACCCAACTCGGTTGTGGCTTCGGCGAACTGGCCCTTGCCGGTGCTTCGGAAGTAGCGGTTGGGGCTTCTCAACGAGCCGAGCATCACGTCCGGCTTGCCGTCGCGGTCCCAGTCGGCGAGGCAGATCGAGGTGGCTTGCGGGAAGGGCTTCGCGAGGTCGCCCGCCTGGGCCGTGACGTCGGTGAACTTTCCCTTTCCATCGTTGCGGAAGAGCTTCACGAGGTTCGATGAGCCGTTCGCCAGCACGACGGCGAGGTCGATCGCGCCGTCTCCGTCGAAGTCGGCGAGGGCGGGTTGCGAGGTTCCTGCGGGGAGCGCGAGACCCGTTGCTTTCGATTCGACGAAGCCTGTGGGTGAGCCGAGGAGCAGAGTTGTCGTGGCCCCCGTCACCAGCACGTCGTCGCGTTTGTCGCCATTGAAGTCGGCGACCAGCAGCCGCTCGGCCCGCAGCTTGCCCAACGGGGTCGTGGCGGCGAGCCCAACCTTCTCGGTGATGTCCTCGAACTGGGCCGGCGTGGCGGTCTTCGGCATCTCGGCCTTGAAGTAGAACGCCCACTCGCCCGTTCCCTGGCAGATCTTCATGAGGAGCCGGTTCCTGCCCGGACGCAACCGCAGCACGAGTTGGTTTTGTCCCGCGGCGGCGGCCCGTGCGACGCTCTCGGCGATGAGTTTTTCGCCGTTGAGCCAGACCGTCAGTGTGTCGTCGCTACCGAGCGAGACCGGCATGTCGACCGAGCCGCCGAAGTCGAACTCGCGATAGAGATAGCAGACCGATTCGCTGTTGTTGGCCGGCTGGAAGAGCGCCAAGCTCTGCACCTGCCCATCGGTGAAGGCTTTTTCTTTCCAGGTCGCTTTCTCGGTTCCCTTGCCGTCGTAGGTCGCTTTGAGGTCGACAGCGGCTTCCGGCGGATACGCCGTTTCGAACCCGCGTCCGCCGGCGTTGTCGAACGGACCACAGTAGTACCACGGGCTCACCTTCGGCTCGGCCGTCTTCGGCACCGCAGGACCGAGGTTGCGATAGACCTTCAGGCCCATGAAGCCGTTCGAGAGGAGCACGTCGGGGAGCTTGTCGCCGTCGGCATCGATCCACGCGGCGGACGAGAGGTTGTAATAGGCCTCGCGCGGCAGGCCGCCGGTGTCGTCCTTGAAACCTTCTTTCGTGCTGCCGAAGACCTTCGGGCCGCTCGCCGTTGCGAGGAGCAGGTCGGGCCTGCCGTCGCCGTTGAAGTCGGACCACGAGGCGGACCGGGCACCGCCGGCGAGCGGCAGGCTGATTTCGTTGAGCGACGTTCCTTCCATGCGGAACAGGGCCGCCTTCTTGCGGCCGAAGACGAGGAACTCGTCGCGGCGGTCTCCGTCGATGTCGGCTACCGAGACCCCTTCGGCCCCGGGGTCGGTTCGGGCGACACTGCCGAGGTGCGAGAATCCCGGCATGCCGTTGACGACGCGGAAGTCATCGCCACCCCAGCCGACGAAGTCGCGCTTCGGGTCGTAGTCGTTGATCTTGAGGCTGGCCTTGATGCGCTGGATGCGGGCGGTGCGCAGCTGCAGCGCCATCTTGTCTCCGTCGACCATGCACGGCGTCACCACTTCCTGCCCCGCCAGCATCGCCTCGACCAGCGGGATGAGCTTTTCCGGATTCCCCGCGAAGCTTCTCAGCAGGAAGGGCTCCGCGTGGCTCATGCCCCACCAGTCCCCCGCATACGCCTGGTACCAGTAGTTGCCGATGCACGTCTCGCTCGCCCCGCCGTTGTGCATGAAGACGGCCGTCTTGCCGACCTCGGCCCACTCCATCGTGAACTGCCACTCGCGGGGATGAAACCCCGCCTTTCCGATGTTGTGCTTGATGATTTCGGTCGGGTGCTTCCCCTTCAGGTCGCGGACCTTGCGGTAGATGATCTGGTTGTTCGTCCGGTCGACCTTCTCGACCGTCATCACGACGATGTTGGTCGACTCGTTGATCAGCCGGCCGAGCGTGTAGGCGGCCTCGACGTACCCGTCGGCCGGCTTGCGTGTCGCCAGTGCCCCGACAACGCCCGCCACGCACAGCACCGCCAGCCCCAGGATCTGCCGTCGTCGGGTCATGGTCGCGCTCCTTGGGTCACCCCGCGAGGCATCCAGGTTTCATGACGCCTCTGCCGAGAATTGTCGCTTCGCCGTCTCGGGTTACGCGACGGCAGAGAGAGACGACAGCGACATGCGATGAGTCTTCCCCGCTCGCGATGGGAAATTCAGCCGAAAAGCCATCACCTGACGCCGTCGATTTTTACCGACAGCTCCCGTCAAGCAGGCGGACAAGAGATGTGAACACTGTTCCATGTGGAACGTCTCCAGGGGCATTGGCCGCCGCGTCATTTCCGGCCGCGGAGTCGCTCCAGCCAGCGCGCCAGATCCTCCGGCAGCGGCATCTCGAAGTTCCGGCGGTTGCCCGTCGTCGGATGTTCGAACCCGAGCCGCATCGCGTGCAGCGCGAGACGGGGCGCGCCGCTGCGGTCGATGATGGGCGGGGCGTAGAGCGGCTGGTGGTATCGCGCGTCCCCGCACACGGGATGGCCGGCTTCGGAGAGGTGAATGCGGATCTGGTGCGTGCGGCCGGTCTCGAGGCGGCATTGGAGTACCGTATAGCCGTCAAGCTTCTCGATCGGCGTGACGTGCGTGACGGCCCGCTTGCCCGTCCCCTTCAACGTCGTGCTTCCGCGACGGCCATCCCCGCGATCATCCACCAACTCCGAATCGAACGTCTGAGCCTCAACCTCCCCGGGAACGACCGTGAGGTAAACGCGGTCGACGGTGTGCTGCTTGAAGGCTTCGGCGAGACGCTCGAAGGCCGGTTCGGTGCGGGCGAAGACGAGCAGGCCGCTGGTGTCGCGGTCGATGCGGTGCACGACCTTGATGGCGGGAAGAGGGCCGCCGGACTTGCGCCGCTTGTCGTCCTTTTTCCCCTGCTCGCGACGGGCGATCAATTCGGGAAGGAGCCCCTGCACCGTCGGCTGCAGGGCCTGCCGCTCGCGGGAATGGTGACGCTCGGACGAATGGAAAATCGTCCGCATCCCGGCCGGCTTCTCGACCACGACGACCTGCCGGTCGAGATAACGGATCGTCAGATCGTTGCGGGTGGGAGGCGCGTCCTGCCGCTGCGTGGCGACCGACACCTGTTCGCCCGGTTGCAGGCGGCGTCCTTCGTCGAGGCAGACGACGCCGTTGACCAGCACGCGGCGATTGCGGATGAGATCCTTCGCCTGCGACCAGGTCATGCCCGCGTGCCACTGGCGGAGCGCGGCGCCGATCGCCGCGCCGGCCTGTGCGGCGTCAACCTGAAACTGCTGGACGGGAGCGGGCATGGTTCGCGGGAAGAGGAAGCGGCTGATGGGCTCGATTATAGAGAGTGCGCCCTTTCTCTGCCGTGGACGCAGGGTAACTTTGCGGGAGAGCTCATGCTTCGCATCGTGGCACGGGCACTCATGCCCGTGAGTGAGGTGAGTGGAAAGGTTTCGCACCGGCATGAGTGCCCGTGAGACATCCGGATCGCATTCTCCGGCGAGACCTAAAACTCGCCGATCGTATTCCCGTCGCTGAGCGAGGCGAGGTTCTGGTAGGTGCTTCCTGGTTGTCCGGCCGGGCCGCTGGCGATGCTGTCGCTCAGGAAGCGGACCGCGCCGTCTCCCAGCAGGAAGTGGGCTCCCCCCGCATGCACGCTGCTGAAGCCGAGGAAGGGGACCGTCGACGATGTCATGGGTGGCGTCGGCGAGACGACGTTCAACCGGAGCGGCGGGTCGCAGGCCCCCATCGCCAGGGCGAACCCCTGCACCGGGGGTGCGTAGTTGTCGCCCGCTCCGACCCAGACCGTGTCGCCGCCGACGAAGCCTCCGTTCATCATCCCGGGAGTGCGGCGCTCGCCGATCACCGTCGTGTTGCTCAGGCCGTCGGTGAAGTCGCGAAAGCGGCGGCGGCTGCTCTCGGAGAACGCGCCGTCATGGGCGAGGAGCCCGGTGCGGGTGGTGCAGGCGGTGCTCAGCACGCCGCCTTCGAGCATTCCCGGACAGTACCAGCTTCCGAGAACCCCCGCGTAGTTGGAACGTCCGAAGGTGGATGTCTTTCCCGGCATCAGCCCGTTGAGGCCGCCGGCCGGGACGGTGAAGGTGGGCGAGCCGGAATCGGACGGGCAGCGATACGCGGGGAGCGCCGTCGCGACGAGGGTGTTGGGGGGATCGAACGACGTGAAGTAAGCTCCGTAGCCGGTGCCCGGACCGAGATCGCAACCCATCTTGCCGCCAGTCGCCGAGCCGAGGCTGTTGTAGAGCGGGGCCTGGTCGAGGTAAGGCAGGATGCATGTCCCCCATCCCCACAACGTTCCGCAATAGGTGAAGGGCTGCCCGAAATAGCCGGGGGGCAGCACGGTCATCGCGTCGTGATAGTTGTGGAGTGCGATGCCGAACTGCTTGAGGTTGTTTCGGCATTGCGTGCGGCGGGCCGCCTCGCGGGCCTGCTGCACCGCCGGGAGCAGCAGCGCGACGAGGATGGCGATGATCGCGATGACGACCAGCAGTTCGATCAGCGTGAAGCCGCGCGGAGAGGCGGTCCTTCGAAGGCGAGGCATGCGCGAGTCTCGCGGAACGTGTGCGGGGGAACACGCAGCATACGCACCGCCGGGGTATTCCGCACGCGGTTTTTGAGGACGTCTACGCTCGATACAGCCGGTGCTCGGCGATGTACGCTTCGATGGCCCGCGGGACCATGAATCGGATGCTCTTCCCCTCGCGGACGCGGCGGCGGATATCGCTGGAGGAAAGGTCGATTCCGGGAATTGACACGTGCCGGACGCGCGCAGCGCGATTCGCACCGACGACTTCGATCAAACGGCGTGCGTCGGGCAACGGGCGATCGCCGCGATTGACGCACACGACCGTCGCCAGGTCGAGGATGCGGGCCGGCTCCCGCCATTCCGGAAAGTCGTTCAGCGAATCGGCTCCGATCAGGAAAAAGAGCTCGCGGGAGGGATCTTCCTGGTTGAGCATCTCGAGCGTGTCGACCGTGTAGGTCGTTCCCTCGCGCTTCTGTTCCATGCGGTTGACCGAGAACGCCGGGCACCCCGCGAAGGCCAGCTCAGCCATTTCGGCCCGCTGCGGTCCGGGCGTCATGCCATTCGCCGCCTTGTGCGGGGGGGAACCCGACGGCAGCAGCCACACTTCGTCGAGGGCGCACTGCTCGCGGCACTGCTCGGCCAGCAGCAGATGCCCCCAGTGGGGCGGGTCGAAGGAACCGCCGAAGAGTCCGAGTCGCATGACGCTGGATGAGTGATAAGTTGCAGATTGGGGGTCGTCATTTCGCCGCAATCAGTCGCCGTGCTTCTGCCGCAGCCGCGACGACGTCCGCAGCATCCACTGGATCCGCTCGAACTCGTCGAGCCAGTCCTGCACCACCTTCGGCGTCAGGTCGTCGTGCTTGCTGACCAGGCCCGTCGAGCAGGCCGCCCCCGTCACGCCCTGAGCCATCTGGCGATACTTCGACAGCGTCCGGTCGCCGGCCCGCCCGCACGGGAAATCATCCTCGCTCAGGAACAGGAGGGACGGGACCCGCGCGGCCCCGCAGATCGACAGCTCCGCCGCGAGATCGGGCGAGGCATCCCGATCGAAATAGCGGACCTTGATCGTCGGCGCGACCGCTTCGAAGTGAGCGAAGATCGGACACTGGTTGACGCAATCCCCGCACCACGTCCCCGCGACCACGATGACCTTCATCTCACGGGTGAAGCCCTTCAACAGCTCGACCTGCGCGTCGGTCAGGCGGATTTGGTCATGCATCGCCCGCCACTTCCGCTTGTGGTCGTCCGACCCGAACTTGTCGAGGAACGCCGAGTAGGACAATCCCTGTCCGCATCGTGCACCGAAATTCACAGCAGACTCCAGAGAATTCACAAACGACCGCCCTACCTTCTACAAGTCGCGAGGGGCATCGAGAGGAAGGATTCCGTTCAAGACGTCCAGCAACTCGGAGGCGCGAGGCGAGAAGGTTCGCCAGCCATACTCGAACCGATACCAATCATAGTAATTGTTGCATTCGAAGCAGACGCTGGTGCGGTAGATTTCGAACGGCCCGCAATAGAACGCCAGACCATACGGCGGTTCATGGCAGAGTGCCCCTCCTGCTTCGCTTTCCGTCGCCGTCAGGAACGCTTTCCGAATCGCCGTCGCATCGGCGCCTGTCACCAGCCGCTGCTCCAGAATTGGCGTCCAGGATTCGTAGGGCCGAATCGGAAAAGCACCGTCGCCGGTTTCCGATTTCGGCAGTTGGGGATCGAGGCGATAGACTACGACCGAAGTGGCAATTCGAACCCACATGCTGGCGGTGGCATTCCATGCCACGATGGCGAGAAAAGCGATTCCCAAAGCGCTCGCTGCGATGAAGAACTTCGTCCTGCGGCGCAGTTTCATGGAGACGTTCCGCACGGGATACAGGAATCTCGTTATTGCTTGGACACCACTTCGTCGAGGTTAAGCATCAGTGTGCCGAGCGAGGTCAGGGCGGCGTGGTCGATGGGGTCGAGCGATTCGTTGCGGGGGGATTCGCCAACCTTCAGCAGCTTGAGGGCCGATTCCTGGTCGGCGGCGTAACGGGCCTTCAGCTGGTCGAATCGCGTCGTGAGGATCTGCTGTTCCTTTTCCGACGGAAGGCGGGACGTGAGACGGCGGAAGGCGTACGCGATGCGTTCGGGCGTGGTCGGAGCGGCCAGCATCGCCTGCTGGGCGAGAGCGCGGGCGGCTTCGACGTAGGTGATGTCGTTGAGCGTGGCGAGAGCGTGGAGCGGGGTGTTGGTGCGGACCTGCTTGACGGTGCAGGTCTGCCGCGTGGCGGAGTCGAAGAACATCGTCGGGCCGACGATCCGCTTCCAGAAGGTATAGAGACTGCGGCGATAGAGCTTGTCGCCGTGGTCCTGGTTGTACGACTGCTTGCCGAAGGTCGCTTCTTCCCAGATTCCGGGGGGCTGGTACGGATTGACCGAGGGGCCGCCCGAGCGTTCGACCAGTAACCCTGCGGCAGCGAGGGCCTGGTCGCGGATCATGAAGGCGGGGAGGCGGAACCGCGCGCCGCGGGCCAGCAGGCGGTTTTCGGGGTCTTTCTCAACGAGGGCCGGCGTGACCTTCGAGGACTGTCGGTAGGTGGCGCTTGTGACGAGGAGGCGGTGGAGTCGTTTGATGTCCCAGGAGGGTCGAGGGTCGAGGGTCGAGGGACGAGGGACAGAGGTGAGTGGATTGGCCGTTATATCGCTGGATGGGTCTTTTGCTGTCACTAGACCCTCGTCCCTGGACCCTCGACCCTCCACCTCTTCCGCCAGCCAGTCGAGCAGCTCGGGATGCGACGGAAGTTCCCCCTGCACGCCGAAGTCTTCGACCGTCTTCACGAGCCCCGTGCCGAAGAATTGCTGCCAGATGCGGTTGACGGTGACACGGGCGGTGAGCGGGTTGGCCGGGTCGACCAGCCAGCGGGCCAGCGCGAGGCGATTGGGCGGAGCGTCGGGCGGCAGAGGCGGGAGGGACTTGGGCGTGCCGATGCCGACCTTTTCTCCCTTCTTGTCGTAAGCGCCGCGGACGAGGATGTTGGTTTCGCGGCCCCCCTTCAGCGTGTCCATCACCATCACGCGGAGGATGCTGCCGTTGACGCCGTTGATCTGGTTTTTCACCTTGTCGAGCTTCGCCTGCAACTCCTGGCGGGCGGGGTCGTTCTTGAGATAGTGCTCGGTGAGAAGCTTCGCCTGGTCGGCGGGACGCTTGTCGGGTTCCGTCTTGAACGTCTCGCGAAGGTTTTCGGGGAGCGTGTCGACCTTTTCGGCGAGGCTCTTTTCCCATTCGGCCTGCTTCGGACGAAGCTCGGTCTCGCGGTCGGCGATCTGCTTTTCGAGCGGAGCCACCTGCGGTTGCAACTCGGCGAGTTGAGCCGCCTGCTCGGGCGTCGTCAGGTCGAGAGCGGGGGGGGTGGCTCCGGCGCGGCCGACGCCGTTTTCGGACGTGTTATTGAAGTAGGCCGCCATCTCGTAGTATTCGCGCTGCGTGAGCGGGTCGAACTTGTGATCGTGGCAGCGGCAGCACGTGAAGGTGAGGCCGAGCCAGACCGTGGCGGTCGTCTCGACGCGGTCGAAGACGTTTTCGACGCGGGTCTCTTCCGCGATGCGGCCCCCTTCGCCGTTGTGCATGTGGTTGCGGTTGAAGCCGGTCGCAAGGATCTGCTCGCGGGTGGCGTTCGGCAGCAGGTCGCCCGCGATCTGCTCGATCGTGAACTGGTCGTAGGGCATGTTCTCGTTGAGCTGCCGGATGACCCAGTCGCGCCACGGCCACATGGTGCGGGTGGGGTCCCCCTGGAAGCCGTTGGTGTCGGCATAGCGTGCGGCGTCGAGCCATTCCCACGCCATGCGTTCGCCGTAACGGGGCGATGCCAGCAGGCGGTCGACGAGCCGTTCGTAGGCCTCAGGCGCGGAGTCGGCGAGGAACGTGTCGATCTCTTCGGGTGTCGGCGGCAGTCCCGTCAGGTCGAGCGTAACGCGGCGGATGAGTTGCTCGCGTGTCGCCTCGGGAGACGGCTTGAGGCCCTCCTTGTCGAGTCGCGCGAGGACGAAGTAGTCGAGCCCATTCCGCGGCCAGGCGGCGTCGCTGACTTTGGGCAGGGCCGGACGGACCGGAGCCTCGTAGGCCCAGTGCTTGCCCCAGATCGCTCCTTCATCGACCCACTTCTTGAGCGTTTCGATCTGCTTCGCATTGAGAGGTTTCTTCGAGGAGAGCGGCGGCATCACCTCGTCCGTGTTCGTCGAAGCGACGCGCCGCACCAGCTCGCTCTCGGCCGACTTGCCGGGGATCAGCACGGGGCCGTCCTTGCGAAACGCTCCGTCTTTGGTGTCGAGCCGCAGGTCGGCCTGCCGGGCGGCGGCGTCGGGTCCGTGGCAGGCGTAGCAGTATTCGCTGAGGATCGGCAGCACGTCACGACGAAAATCGACCGTCGGCTCGGCGGCGGATGCGTATGTCCTGGCGAGCGACAGGAAGGCGGACGCAAAGAAAGTAGCCCTCACGCTCCGCGTGAGGACAAGCCGGGCGCGCATGAAGCGTGGTTGGACAGACGATGCTCCACGCACCGAAGGCTTAACCCCATGCGGAGCGTGAGGGCTACTTTGAAAGGCCGTCCCGACGAAGTCTGAGTGAGACACCAGCGCGGCCTCCTGTCGACGTCTGCGTTGGATTGGAATCAATGAGGGACGAACTCGATCTCGAACGACAGAATGACAGCCTGGAAGGCTATCCCACGGAAAGGCAGTTCGCGGCTTCACCCCACATCGGCCGTCTTGAACAGGTTCGGACCGCGGCTCGCCTTGCCCCCCCGCGGGGTTCCGTCCGGAACCAGTTCAATCAACCGCCGGACGATCTCGTCCGAGTCGATCCCTTCGGCCTCGGCGTTGAAGTTCGTGATGATGCGGTGCCGCAGCACCGGGGCGGCCACCGCCCGCACGTCCTCCATCCCCGCATACGCCTGCCCATTCAGCAGCGCCCGCGCCTTCGCCCCGAGGATGAGGTACTGGCTCGCCCGGGGCCCGGCCCCCCAGCTGACGTAGTTGCGGATGAAATCCGGAGCGTCGGCCGACGCCTGGCCCCTCGGCCCGCGGCGCGTCAACCGGGCGAACTGCATCGCATAGCGGATCACATGATCGGCCACCGGCACGCGGCGGACGATCGTCTGAAGATTGTTGACTTCTTCCAGCGACAGGACTTTTTCAACCTGCGGGTGAGCGTCGGCCGTCGTCTGCCGCACGATCGCGAACTCTTCGTCCTCGGTCGGATAGTCGACCAGCACTTCGAACATGAAGCGGTCGAGCTGCGCCTCAGGGAGCGGGTAGGTCCCTTCCTGCTCGATCGGGTTCTGCGTCGCCAGGACGAAGAACGGTTCGCTCAGCTTGTGGCGTTTGCCGCCGGCCGTGACCTGGTGCTCCTGCATGGCCTCAAGGAGTGCGGCCTGGGTCTTGGGCGGGGTGCGGTTGATTTCGTCGGCCAGGACGACGTTTGCGAAGACCGGTCCGGGGAGGAAGCGGAACTCGCGAATGCCGGTCGAGCGGTCTTCCTGAATGACTTCCGTGCCGGTGATGTCGGCCGGCATGAGGTCGGGAGTGAACTGGATGCGGTTGAAGGAGAGGCTGAGGGTGTCGGCCAGCGTGCGGACCATCAGGGTCTTCGCGAGCCCGGGCACGCCGACGAGCAGGCAATGCCCGCCGGCCAGCATGGCGATCAGCAGTTCTTCGACGACGCGCTGCTGCCCGACGATGACCTTGTGAAGCTCGGACTGGATGCGACGATAGGCCTCGCCAAGAAGCTCCACCGAGCGGAGATCCGAGGCATCGATGTCGTTGGAAGGAGGCAGTTCAGTCGACACCGTGTGCTCCGCGGAAGAATGGAACCGGAGGGACCTCGCCGACCGGGCCTTTCACTGTAACCCGCTGCAGCGTGCGTGTGCAAAGCCGGGCGCGTTGCTGCAAGTTTCATGCTTCAAAGCCTCCAAGTGCACCCTTCGATGGTCGGCCGCTGGATAATCCCGTGCTCCTGCTTTGCGGGGTGACCTGACCGGCGAACGAAAGAAAGCGCCGATTGACGCCCTCCGGCTCTCGCGCTACGATCGACACGTGTTCGAACGGAGGACCGGACCGCAATGCGGGCCGGCGGGAAGGGGGGTTTTCGTGCCGCAGAAACTCATCATTGATGCGGACCCCGGGATCGGCGACGCTCTGGCCATTGCGGTCGCCCTGTTCGACCCCGAGATCGACCTGATCGGCGTCACGGCGACTTCAGGCTGTGTGTCGGGGCCGGCCGCCACCCGCAACATCCAGGCAATCATCGAAGCCCTCGATCCCCCCAAGTGGCCGCGGATCGGGAGCTGCGATCGCGAAACGCTGCCGACCCTTCGCGACTTCGCGACGGAGAGTGTCTCCACCTCGGCGCTGAATGGTCCGTCGGGACTCGGCGACTGGGATTTCCGCGTCGCCGAACTGGCCAGCCCGAAGGATTCGGCCAAGCTGTTGATCGAACTGACGCGGGCCGAACCGCTCGAAATCACGCTGCTGACGCTTGGCCCGCTGACGAACGTCGCGCTGGCGCTCGACCGGGCTCCAGACTTCCTGGATCTCCTGAAGGGAATTGTCGTCCTCGGCGGATCGGTCACGGCGGGCGGCGATGTGACGCCCGCGGCCGAGTTCAACATCTTCTCGAACCCCGAAGCGGCCCGCGCCGTTCTCGGATCGCCGGCGACCAAAACGCTCGTCCCGCTCGACGTTTCGTGCGTGCCCGTGCTGACATTCGACCAGCACAAGCGGCTTCCGAATAACGAATCGACTCTGATGGGCAGGTTCTTGCAGTCGCTCCTTCCTTTCGCTCTCCGTGCCCATCACCAGCACCTGGGACTTGAAGGGATGCGACTGAACGAGGTCGCGGCGGTGGCCGCCATTTCGCGCCCGGAGATGTTCCAGGTCTCGCCGATGGCAGTCGATGTCGAAACGAAAGGCGAACTGACCCGCGGGATGACGGTGTTCGATCGTCGCGGTCAGCAGCACTGGAAAAGCAATATCGACGTGCTGCGCGAGGTCGAGTCACAGGCCGTCATTGACTATTTGACGGCCACGTTGCGGCGCGCCGGCAATGGCCCGTCCGGAGGATCGGCATGACGATCCGCAAGAAGTCGAAGACTTCGTTCCCCCTCCACGGCCGCCTGCTGGGGCTCGACTACGGGACGAAGCGCTTCGGCGTCGCTCTTTCGAACGACGAGCAGACGATCGCCAGCCCGCTCGAGAACCGCACGCGACGATCCCCCGAACAGGACGGCGCGTTCCTGGCATCGCTCGCGACCGACTACGACGTCGTCGGTCTGGTCGTCGGGCTTCCCGTCCACATGAGCGGCCAGGAAGGGGGCAAAGCCCGCGAAGCCCGCAACTTCGGTCAGTGGGCGGGCCGCGTGACCGGCCTTCCGGTCCGCTACTTCGACGAGCGATACACGTCCCTCATCGCCGAACATCACCTGCTGAGCGCCGGCGTCAGCGAAAAGAAGCGGAAGGAGCGGCTCGACAAGGTCGCCGCCCAGGTGCTGTTGCAGGGCTATCTCGATTCCACCGACCGCACCGCCGCTCCGGCGGCGCTGCGTGAAGCCGAAACCCGTCCGGCGAAAGCGGGTGAGCAGGACGAGTCACCGTGATCGGCGTTGCCCCCGCAGCACAGCAGTCCGTCACGCTCTGAGAGCCGTTCGGCACATTCAGTTGTTCGACGCCACCGCCACGGCCGCCGTCGAGCGCACCGCGGGCTTCGCAGCCAGTGCCGGGTCGCAGTAGGGGCAGCCTTCGCCGTAGACGATCCGGGTGCATTGAGGGCATTCGTGAGCGCCGAAATACGCCGGCGGGGCGGCCGATGTGCGCTGCCAGCCGAGGAAGCCGAAGACGAGTGCGGCAAACACGGCCACCATCCACGCTCCGGTTCCCATTGAAAGGAACGAAGCGAACACGACGGAGCCCCAGCAGACGACGTACAGAACCAAGTCTTGGACCATCCGGCGGCGTGCTTTCGCCTTCTCGAAGCTGTTCCGCGTTTCCCGTCCGATCTCCTGCCGCATCAGGTCGCGCTTCTCGCGTGCGACGCGCTCCGCTTGCGGCGTGGCCTCGGCGGCCCGGAGCAGCCGCTCGACGCTGTCCAGAGTGCGGTAAGCGTCGTCGAAATCGAAGCGGTCCTGATGGGCCCAGCGGTTGCGGAAGTCGCGAAGCTCGCTCACCAGACTGCGTTCGACCGGTCCGAAGACATGCTTGAAGACCCGGTTCCACTGGTCCCAGATGACCGTGAGGACCGCGGCCGCGTCCCACCGCACGACTTCGCCCTGGGGCAGACCGCCGCCTCCTCGTTCATCGCGAAAACTGTCGCGGGCGGCGTGGATCCAGCCGTCTCCGTAGGTTGCCTTGAGGTGTCTCTCGACAAAGCCGACCATTCCGAGCGTCAACTGGTCGAGGGCGTCGGTCACTCGTTGGTGGGTCGTCGGCATGCTCGGCACCTTGTGCGGGGCGATGCTCCACCCAGTCATCGCAATTCGAAGGAACGGCGCGTGGAGAATCGGAGACGAGGCAATGTTCTCCGCGCCCCTTTCAATGTAACGGGGATGTGCGTGACGGATTGACCGATAAGCACAGGAATCGTCCGGGAATTCCGCGCTCGGTGTGAAGAGAATCGGGCCGCAACGATTGTGACGATTGTTCCGGCCAGGGCATGTTGGGGAAGGCGGCTCGTCCGGCGTCGGACGGTTGCGTGGCCGCCCGTCTATCCGGCGCGGCGCAGCAACGCCGTGTGAGGACTGCCGGGGCGGGCGAGGGCGCTGCGGGCAGCGCGGTCGCAGAGGTCGGAGAAGTCGATGCCCATGCGGGCGGCCGCCTTGGGAATCAGGCTGTGGCTCGTCATGCCGGGAATCGTGTTGACCTCGAGGACCCAGGGTTGCCCCCAGGCATCGACCCGCAGGTCGACCCGGGAGACGCCGGTCGCGCCGACAGCCCGCACGGCTCGGGCGGCCAGCATTTCGACGGCGCGGACGACGGCCGGCGGATGGTCGAACTCGAAGTGGTACAGCGTCTCTTCATCCTGATACTTCGCCTGGTAGTCGAAGAAGCCGCGCGGCGTTTCGATCTGGATGACGGGGAGCACGAGGTCGTCGATGAGGCCCACCGTCCACTCGGTTCCAGAGATCATCGTTTCGAGCAGGCCGAACGGCCCGTAGTGGAAGCAGCGGCTGAGCGCCTCGGGGAGGTCGTCGATCGAGTCGCAGATCGTCACGCCGAGGCTGGAGCCCTGGGCGTCCGGCTTGACCACCAGCGGGAATCCAAGGCGGCGGGCGGCGCGGTCGATTCGCGAGGCGATGTCCGACTCGTGAATGACGACGTGCGGCGGCGTCGCCACTCCCGCATGGCCGAAGCGCTCCTTCGCGGTGGATTTGCTGAACGCGACCCGCGAGGCGGCACGGTCGCTGCCGGTGTAACGGACGCCGAGGTCGTCGAGAATCGCCTGCACCTGACCGTCTTCGCCGAACGTGCCGTGCAGAGCGAGGAAGGCGAGGTCGTGCTGCGACCAGTCGACCTGGGTCAGCGGCGTTTGGGCGGGGTCGATCGATGTGACGGCGTGGCCGCGCTGCCTGAGGGCATCGGCGACAGCGGTTCCGCTTTCGAGGCTGATCGCTCGTTCGGCCGAGGGGCCGCCCGCGAGAACGGCAACCCGCAACGAACGGTCGGATGGGATAATTTCGTGCGTCATGGAAGCGTCCTTGCTTCGTGCGGGCGGAGTGAAAGGCAAAGGCAACGCGAACCCGCAAGCGGCGAGCGCTGCCGTGACCGCCGCCTCTCGCTGCCGACGACTTACCAGATTTGGACTTCCAGCTCCAGAGGAACTCCGAACTGCTCGGCCACCCGCGAGCGGGCCAGCTCGATCAGTTGAAGGACGTCGGCCGCCTTCGCCCCTTCGCTGGTGACGATGAAGTTGCCGTGGCGGTCGCTGATCTCAGCCTCGCCCTTCCGCATTCCCTTGAGGCCCGCCTGCTCGATCAGGGCTCCGGCGCTCAGGCCGCGGGGGTTCTTGAAGATGCAGCCCGCCGACTGGAAGGTGAGCGGCTGGGTCGCCTTCTTCATGATCCAGATCGTCCGCATGCGACGGGTGATCTCGTCCGGATCCCCCTTCATCAGCTCGAATTCGCCGTCGAGGATCACCAGCTCGTCGATGCTGCTGGTGCGGTAGGCGAAGGAGAGTTCGTCTTCCGTCCGCGTGACGATTTCGCCTTTGTCGGTGAGGGCGCGGACGCTGCGGACGAACTGGCCGATGTCGCCGCTCTTGCCGCCGGCATTTCCCTTGAGAGCGCCGCCGACCGTCCCTGGAATCCCCACGAGGACTTCCATCCCCGCCAGCCCCGACTTCACCGCGTGCGAGATGACGTTGGAGAGGAGAGCCCCCGCACCGGCCCGGATACGGGTGCCTTCGGTGGTAATCTGTGAGAAGCCGTTCCCCTCGATCTGGATGACAGCTCCGGCGATGCCCTCGTCCCGAACGATGACGTTCGACCCGCTGCCTAAGATGCGAATGGGGATCTGGTCGTGGACGCACGTCTTCACGACCGAGACCAGTTCGTCCTGCGTGCGCGGCTGGATGAAGTATTGAGCCGGTCCGCCGACCCCAAGCCAGGTGTGCGGGGCGAGCGGTTCATCCTGCCGGACGATGTCGGCGAAGCTGTCGAGCAAGCTCATGGTGGACCCGGTTGATGTCTCCCGCCCCCATCGTGATCACCACGTCACCGGGGCGGGCCTCATCCTCCAAAGTGGCCACGATCTGGTCAAGGGAGGGGCAGAAGCGGGCGCGGGGACCTGCCGCGGCGACCTTCCGAGCCAGCTCGGCCGACGCCAAAGTCGGTTCGGCGCTGACACTTTCGCGGGCCGCATAGACCGGCGCCATGAGCACTTCGTGAGCATCACCGAAGCTGGCCGCGAACTCTTCCATCAGGGCCCGCGTCCGTGAGACCTGGTGGGGCTGGAACACGCACCAGACACGCCGCGAGCCAAACCGGGCGCGGGTCGCCTGCAGCGTTGCCTTCACGGCCGTCGGGTGATGGGCGTAATCATCCAACAGCATCACCCCGCGCCACGTCCCGCACGCTTCGAACCGCCGGCGAATGCCCGCAAACTCCGCCAGGCTTTCCCGGATTTCCGCGGGAGCCACACCTAGCTCGTGTGCCATGGCGGTCGCCGCAAGGGCATTGAGGACGTTGTGCGTGCCGAACAGCGGAAGCGAAATCTCGGTCAGGTATTCCCCCTTGTGGAACACCCGGAACCGCATGCCGGTCTGCGTCGGACGCAGGTCGGCGACCCACCAGTCGAATCCCGGCTGATCGGAGAATGTGACCAGCCGCGCCGCTGTTCCCCGAATGACACGCTGTGTCGCCTCGCAGCCTCCTTTGATCAGGAGCGTGCCGCTCGATGGAACCTTGCGGGCGAAGGCGGCGAAGGCCTCTTCCATGTCGGCTACTTCGCGATAGCAGTCGAAATGGTCGGGCTCGACGCTGAGAATGGCCGCGTGCGACGGGGCGAGATCGAGGAAGCTCCGCTTGTACTCGCAGCTCTCCGCGACGAAGAAGTCCCCATCGCCTGCCCAGCCGCTCGTCCCAGAATTGCAGAGCTCCGCCCCGAACACTGCCGAGGGGGACGTCCCCGCATCGCGGAGAATGCAGGCGGTCATGGCCGTCGTCGTACTCTTGCCATGCGTGCCCGCAATGCACACGCCGACGCGTTCCTGCATCAGGCGGCCGAGCATCTGCGTATACGAGAGTTGCGGGATGCCCAGAGCCTCGGCGGAGAGCCGCTCGGGATTGTCCTGCCTCACCGCCGGGCTGTAGACGAGAACGTCGCAATCATCGGCCAGGTGATTCTGATGATGTCCCGCGTGGACCCGCAGCCCGCGGCGCTGCATGGCGAGGATGGCCGGACTCGGCTCCTGCAGGTCCGACCCGGAAACCCGCCACCCCTGCCCGACGAGCAGCTCGGCGAGGGCCTTCATCCCAGCCCCGCAAATCCCCACGAGATGGGCCGACCCGGCTTCGGGGGCGGGGACGACCGCAAGACGCGGAGTGGCGGGAGAAGTGGTCGGCAGCGAAGGGGCCATCAAACGGTGTCCCGAGTCCTTTCGAGATCCATCCGAACACGGCGGGGGGCAAGAGCGTTGACTCCGGCGTGAACCCGCAGTGACGAGGATGATATCGGTCGTGCGCGGGAAGTGCCTTTCATCGGTCGAGTGGACAAAGCGTTGCGAAGCAGATGTCAGGATGGAAACGATTCGCTGATGACGGTCGATCCACGCAATCGGACTGCGGAGGGTAGGCAGGCGTGTCAAAGTTTGCGCCCGACGACTCCCTGATTTTGAAAAACCTGGTGCTTCGTCGCACTTGGTAAGGAGGATTGGGGTCGGGTCGAAGGCCTGGAACGCAAGAGAACTCCCCCCATTTCTAGTGCTGATGCAGCACTAGGGGCGGCGAGCAACGAGCTGCACAACCGCGGCCATGCCCGTGTGGTAAGTCCCTTCGCGGACCTCCCGCTGGATCTCACGCGCTTCGATGAACTCGAGCCCGTGCAATTCGTTCGACAGGTTTTCCAGCGTCAGCAATAGCTCAGACGAGGAAGGACCACCCGTTCCCAGGGTGAGCTGGAGCGGCGTGTACGCCTCCAGCACAAAAACTCCGCCCGGCCGCAGCCCTTCGACGATGGCGGCATGCAGTGGAACGCGGATGGACGGTGGAAGATGACAGAAGATCGAAACGATCCCCGCCCACTGGCCCGGCTGGATGGAATAGTGAGCGAGGTCGGCTTGTTGAGTCTGGATGCGTAGACCTCGTTCTTCGGCCTGCCGTCGCGCTTTGGCGAGACCCCGCTCGGACTGGTCGACAGCGACCACGTCATGCCCGAGCCCGGCCAGGAAGACCGCATTGCGTCCCTCCCCCTCGCCAAGAGTCAGGACGGGTCCTTCTGGAATCTGTGCGGCCACTGAGGCGAGGAAGTCATTCGGCTGCGTGCCGTACGCAAACCCCGGTTGGGAATACCGATCTTCCCAGCGCTGCAAATCCATGGGCTGCCCACTCCTTGATCCGAACCGAATTCGCGGCACGCATGTTCCCGGATTCCTCTCCGTGGGATTCCGCCGGGCGGGCGATTATCATCGGACCGTCAGTTTCCGGAAAGTCCAACCGTCCCGCGGGATAGCTTCCCGCCTGTCCGTCTTATCATGGGACAGGCTTTCAGCCCGTGATGCTTTCGGGCATCAACGGCTGCGAATAGATCACCGGCTGATAGCCGCCCCCACGAATCCTCCGCGTTCCTTCTCTCTTCACCTCACCGCTCATGCAAAACATCCGCTCCCGACTGGCCAAGAACGAAGTCGCCCTCGTCGCCGGCGTCGGCCGCGTCATGAACCACAACATCTGGCAGATCATCGGGATGCAGGGGGGCTTCCACGGCCTCTGGTTCGATCACGAGCATTGCGGGTTCACCACGCAGGAACTCGAAGTCGGCACGATGGCCTGCCGCTCGGTCGGACTCGATTGCTTCGTCCGCATCGCCCCGACCGACTACGCCCTCGTCACCCGCGTGATGGAAGCGGGCGGCGGAGGTGTGATGGCGGCGATGATCCAATCGGCCGAGCACGCCGAGCAGTTCGTGAAATGGACCAAGTTCCATCCGCGCGGCAACCGAGGGCTGAACACCGGCGGCTTCGATGCGGGCTTCGGCAAGCTCGGGGCGAAGGAGTTCACCGAGAAGGCGAACCGCGATTCGTTTCTTGCCATTCAGATCGAGACGCTGTCGGCCCTCGAAGACGTCGATGCGATTGCCGCCATCGATGCGGTCGACCTGTTGTTCCTCGGTCCCGTCGACATGAGCCAGGCCCTCGGCGTGACCGGAGACTTCTTCCATCCGAAGTGCATCGAAGCCATGGAACGGATCGAGGCGGCCTGCCGCAAGCATGGCAAGCACTGGGGCGCCGTGACGGCCAACCCGAAGCATGCCGACCTTCTCTACGACAAGGGGTGCCGCATGCTCTCCCCGGCCAGCGATGTCAAAATCATCAACGCGGGCGTGCAGTCCATCAAGCGCGACTACGGACGGTTCTTCGGAGCTTAGTCCGCATCGAGAGAGTCGAGGACCTCTCGCTTCTCTATCGCACTCATCGAGTGACGGCCCGTTCCCAAGCTTCGTTCACCTTTGGGAATACGAAACTCAGGACCTTCCTTCTGGTCGAGTTGCGGACTCCGGCATATCTTACGCGTTCGTAAGAAATGCTCCCGCACCTCGATCGGCGATTTTCCTGTGAGAAACGGACGCATGCCAAGCCTCAATCCGATCGCGATGGGCCGCATCCTCAGCGAGTATCCGCCGCCGCGGAGCAACGTGGTGCTCCTCAGCTGCATGGATCTCCGGCTCGTCGATGAGCTGGCGTCCTTCATGGATCGCGACAACCTCACCAACCGCTACGACCATCTGATCATGGCGGGGGCGGCGCTGGGGGTGATGCGGCCGGGCCACGACAACTGGCGTTCCACGTTTTTCGAGCACCTCGACATCGCCCTCAAAGTGCATTGGCCGGTCGAAGACATCTACATCCTCGAGCACCGAAGCTGCGGCGCCTACGCGAAGTTTCTCGATGCCCATTTCGGCGACTCGCCGAAGGAACAGGCCCGCGAGCTGAAGACGCATCGCGAGTACGCCTCGCAACTGGCCGAGGAAATCCAGGCGTGGGCCGCGTTGCAGACCCCGATCAACGAAAAGCCGGTGCGGCTCAATGTGCGGTCCTTCCTGATGGATCTCCGCGGAGACATCGAATTGCTCGGTTACCATCCGGCCAGGCCGACGGCGTCAGCGAGCAAGAATCGGAAGAACGGCGCGGCGAAGACGGGAAAGAAGTCCAGGCGCGCGACATCCTGAGGGATGGACGGATCGGTCGTGGCGCCGTGCGGAGAGATTAAATAAGGAGCCCAGGAAGGCAGGAAAAAGGCCCGGAAGGAACGGTTGAGCGTGGATGCCACTGGGCAGGAATCGTCCTGCTCTGCATTCATTCCCTGTCTACTTCCTGCCTTCCTGGGTTCCTTATTCATCTCCTTCAACTCTTTTCCTGGGTCTTTTCGCAGCCAACCTCTCCCGTCACTTCTCACACTCCAGATTCTCCGCCACCCGCGCCGTCCCCTCGGCCGCCGCAATCGCGGCCTCTGTCGAACCGCCCACGATATTCCCCGTCACCAGGTTGTGACGGCTCTTCCCCGTCACTCGCACCGCGTGCCGCATCGTCGGCTTGTCGCGACGATCGACGATCGTGTTGTTCGTCACGCGGCACCGCTCGCTGTCGTGCAGCGACACCCCGCAATAGAGCGAATCCAGCAACTGGCAGTCGCTCACCGAGAAGTCGCGGCACTCGATCACCGTGATCCCGCCCCCGCTCTCGGCACTGCCCGAGCACAATCGCTGCGCCACCAGACCGCTCACCGCCACTCCGTCGCACCGCTCGAAACGCAACCCGTCGGTCGGCTTCTGGTCGTCGGTCCCCTTCCACGACACCGTGTTCCCGCTGATCGACAGCCCAGAGCAGTCGGCCGCGAAGAGCGTCAGGTCGCGCGAATCGTACAGCGTGTTCCCCGACACGACGATCCGCTGCGCATGCCGCAGATCGATCGCCCGCGACTGGCTGCCGATCACGTTCCCCGTCAGGCTGATCAGCACCGCGCCCAGGGGCGGCGACTTCGCCCCGCCCCAGATCCGGACATTCGTCCCGCCCGGCTCCACCGTCGCCTGGATCGTGTTGCTGACGATCGAGACCTCGCTGATGATCCCGTCGTCCGCCTCGAAAAAGATCTCAGCCCCGGTCGGCTCGCCGTTGGGCGACGCATCGACCCCCGGCTGGTTGTTGTACTCGATATCGTTCCCCGTGATGTGCAGGTTGTGCACGTCCCCGCCGATCGACCGGATCCCCGCCCGCTTCGAATAGCTGATATGGTTTCCGCAAATGATCGTCTGATGCAGGTTGCAGCGGTCGAAGAAGACGCCGTACTCGTGGTTGTCGTAAAGGTGCGAGTCGGCCAGGATGAAGTTGCGGTTCCGCTCGACGAGGTGCAGCGCGTACTTGCACTGACGAATGAGGACGTTCGACACCGTCATCTGCGCCGTCTTGCGAAGTTCAATCCCCACCGCCTCGGGATGCGTTCCGAAGATCTCGATCCCGCTCACCGTCGGAAACCGCTCGCGGTCGCGGGTCTGCTCGGTCATCGAAGTGGGGACCGCTGTGCCGCGATGATCGCCCACCACCCGCAGCGCCGGCCCGGGCCCCGTCATCAGCAACCGCGTCGTCCCGCCGGCCCCCCGTACCGCCGCCCGCCCTGTCTTCGTGAGGTCGATCACCAGCGGACGCGTGATGCGGAACGTCCCCTTCGGAAAATCGAGGACCCCGTCCCCGTCATCAATCGCGTGCTGAAGCGGCTCGGTGTCGTCCGTCGTGCCATCGCCCGCCGCGCCGTAATTGGTGACCTTTGCCATGAAGTATCGCAATCCCTGTGAGGCGACCGAGGACGTGAGTGGATCGGACAACAGTCCAAAGGATCGACGCCGGGGCATCCCCGTGCAAGTCACCGGGCGCATCGTTCGCCGCCGCGATCTGAAGTCGGGCAAGAAATCCGTCCGCAACGTCCCCACCGATTGCCGGGTTTTGAATCCGCCAAAGCGAAGCGCACGAGAACTCACCCTCCACGAGGATCGACAAAACGGTCCATCCGGTGAGATAAAGGGACGGCTCGAGATCCGCATGCGAACCGGGCCTTCGCGAAGCCTCAGACTCGGCCACCCAATTTCCCTCACCGGGCACATGCCGCAGGAACAGCGCTCGAGCCATCGACACGGTCAACTGGCATGGCCTTGCATCGAACGGCTCTCCAGCAAGGAGTATCGAATGACGTCGTCCCGCTGGCTTGTCGCAGTCCTCTTTCTCGCCGGGTGCGCGAAACCGCCGGCCGTTATCGACGAGATCCCTCCCGAGATTTCCACGAGCTTCGAGCGCCTTCCCGGCATCCTGTCCAGTATCCGCGGCCCGCAGGACGTTGTCTTGCGCGAAGGACTTCCCAGCGGCTTCTGGGAGCCGGAATTGCGGGTGCAGGCATTGCGCGAGCGAGCGACCATCGAGAGGCACGGTTACCGTCTGTACGACGCGCGGCTGCCCGCAACGGAAGAGGACTGCGCTCAACTCACGGCGATCTTTGCGTCCAGCACCTCGTTCGCTCCGCGCCGCAGCGCGAAGCAATGCGGCGGCTTCTACCCCGAATACGGCATCGATTGGAATACGGGCGAGGAGACGACAACGGCGCTCATTTCGCTCGAGTGCGGCGAGGTCAAGCTCCATTCGCCAAAGTCCGATCTCTACTGCGACCTCAGCCCGGCCGCCGCGTCAAAGCTCAAATCGCTCCTGACCGATCGACAGACGAAGCCATCCGGCGGGAGAGGAAAATAGAGAGAATTCCGTCGCCTTCGCTGCAGCGGATTATTCTTGGTACAGGCTTCGAGCCTGTCGTGCATATCAAGACATTGCGTCGTGCGTGGACTTCTGCCGCGCTGGGAGCCAAGCCCACGGAGCCGGCCGCCGATCTCTCACCACTCGCACATTTCTCTTGCACGCTGGCGAAATCGTCGAACCGGTTGATCAAGCATTCCGACGCACGACGATCTTCTGCTGCGGCGTCGCTTCGATGCGGCCGATGATGGTTCCCGTCACGCCGCGAGCCTGGAGCGCGGCGAGCAACGGCGTCGCGGCCTCGGGCGCGACGGCCGCCAGCAATCCGCCCGATGTCTGCGCATCGCACAGCAGCAGTTGCTCATGCTTCGTGATGTCGTCCGCGTAGCTCGTCCAGTCGGCCAGAAATCGGTGATTGGCGTGCGTTCCCCCCGGCGCGACACCCGCATGAACGTACTCGCGTGCGGCGGCGAGGATGGGAACGCGATCGAAGTCGACAATCGCCCCCACGTTGCTCGCCGCCACCATGTTTCGCAGATGCCCGAGCAGCCCGAAGCCGGTCACGTCGGTCAGCGCGTGCACTCCGCCGCACTGCGCGAATTCTTCCCCCGCGACGCGATTGAGAGTGGACATGATGCCGATCGCCTCGCCGATCGCTCCGAGCTTGTCCTCGCCGTTCTTGGCGGCCGTGGTGATGATTCCGAGTCCGAGTGACTTGGTGAGAATCAGCACGTCGCCGGGGCGGGCCTTATCGTTCGCCAGCACACGATCCGGGTGGATCGTGCCGACGACGGCCAGCCCGAAGATCGGCTCTTCCGACTTGATCGTGTGACCGCCGACGATGGCGATTCCGGCTTCGTTCGCCTTGTCGGCCGCCCCGCGCAGGATCTCGCCCAGCACCGCCGGCGGAAGCAGCGCATCGGGAAAACCGACAATGCTCAGCGCTGCGATCGGCTTCCCTCCCATGGCATAGACGTCGCTCAACGCATTCGCGGCCGCGACCGCTCCAAAATCGGAGGGACGGTCGACGATCGGCGTGAAGAAGTCGGTCGTCAGCACCAGGGCGAGATCGTCCGACAGCTTGTAGACCGCCGCATCGTCGGCCGTCGCATTCCCGACGAGCACGTTGGGATCGGTGATCTTCGGAAGCGATCCGAGGAGCGAAAGGAGATACCCCGGCGGCTGCTTGGCGGCGCACCCGGCGCGCTTGGCGAGTTGGGTCAGCCGGATCGGTTCTGAGACATCTGTCATGGGTGCGGCTCTGAGGTTCAAGCAGGACGCGTGACGTAGAGGATGCAGGATTTCCACGACGGAGTCGAGAGTGCGGCTCTTGAAGCACCTCGCTGGGTCCATCCTTTATTTGGCGGGGCGTCACCTGTTCATGGCAATCAGCCCGCAGATCCGATTCACAGGGAGTTTCACCACGGAGTCGAGAGTGCGGCGAAGGCCTCATTCTCGACTCCGTGGTGAAAAAATGCTCGTGAGATCGATAGAGGCCGAGAGACGTGATCAGACGCACCGCCGCCAATTGAAAGGATGCACCCACTTCGTTGTGCTGCTGCTCCTGATACCCGGAGCTGATGGTCGCTCGCTGCATCGGCTTCAGCCGCGATTTAGAGCGCGTTACCGCCGCGTTTTCCGTAGTCCGGCCTTCCAAGGCCGGACAAAACCTCGCGCCCGGCCTTGGAAGGCCAGGCTACGAAGCGGAACACCCACCGGTAATGCGCCATAAAGCGACTCTCATCGTTGCGCACTTCAACGAGCGATCTGTTCCAGCAGATCCGCGACCTCTGTGGCGGCCCCGGGTCGCGAGAGGGACCGCATCGCCTCGGCGGCGGCCTTCCTTCGAGGTTCATCCCGCAAAAGTGTTCGCAGTGCCGCGGTGAATTCGGCCAGTGTCTGCGACGTCTCGCCGCGCTCCAGCACCATCACGGCGCCCCCTCCGCGCCCATAGGCTTCGGCATTGGCCCGCTGGTGATCGTCGGCCGCATGCGGATAGGGAACCAGGACTGCCGGCAGACCGGCACAGGCCATCTCGGCCAGCGTCGTCGCTCCCGCGCGGCCGACCACCAGATCGGCCTGTCGCAGCTCCTCGGGCATGTCATCAAGGAACGGACGGACGTCGACATCGAGCCCGGCGGCAGGGTAGCGGCCGCGCACCGCGTCTGCCTCGTCCCCCGCCTGGTGCACGATCCGCCATCCGGTCAGCGAGGCGTGCGATGCGCCGGCAAACGCCGTCATGAGAGCGTTCAAACTCCGCGATCCGAGGCTGCCGCCAAGCACAAGCAGCGTCGGTCGGCGGGACTCGGCAGGATTCTCACGACGCTTCCCACTCGCCATGGCCGCGATCTCCCGCCGCACCGGATTGCCGGTGGTCCGGCACCGCGGGCGATACCGCGGAGCGAGCCGTTCGATCGTCTCGTCAAACGAGACGCAGATGGTCTCGGCCCAGCGCGACAGCCAGCGGGTGGCGCGGCCGGGAATGATGTTCTGCTCGATCAGCACGACAGGAATCCGCTGCCGGCTTGCGGCCCAGACGATGGGACCGCTTGCGAAACCCCCGAGCCCGATGACCGCGGCGGGGCGGCGGTCGCGGAGGAGGCGACATGCGATGCGAAGGGCGCGTCCCATTCGCCAGGCGAATCGCCACGGGGCGCGTTTCAGAGTCGCCAGGGACTCGGTGGGAAGGGGCGCCGTCTCGAACCCGCTCTGTGCGAGAATCCGCTGATCGATGGGACGCTCGGAACCGACAAAGAGTATTCCGGTCGCCGCCCGTCGACGACGCAGTTCCTCCGCCACCGCGATTCCCGGAAACAGGTGCCCGCCGGTACCACCGCCGGCGAACAGGAAGAGGGGCTTGCCGGGGGCCGGAGTTGCCGCCGCATCATGCGACCGCTCGACCGCGATCACATTTCGTCGCCGCTCGCTTCGGCCGGCGCGCCCTTCGCGTCTTTGCGCTTCAGTTCGGCGTCGTGAGCGGCGATGAACTTCTTCAGCTCATCGGCGAAGCCCAGCAGGCGGTTCCACTGCTCGACATAGAGCGTGACGGGCATCCGCTGCAGGCCGTAGACCGAGAGGGCTCCCTTGGCGCTCACCTTGCAGTAGAGGCCGGTCCGTTTCTTGTCTTCGGCGGCATCGAGGAGCTTGTCCGCTTCCTGCTCCGAGATCTCTCCGGACTTCAACTTGCGAAGAATTTCCGAGCGGTCCACGCGGCGCCTCCGTGGGAATGGGACGACAAAGCTCATCAAATCTTAAGACGGGTAAGCGCGCGAAGTTTAGCCGGTGGCTCGTGGGGGGTCAAATGGGGCCTTTTTCCAAATCGGGCAATGCGTAGCCATCACGCACCCCGGCCATAACGACGAATGGACACCCTCAGTGGGCATGGATGTGTGGCGTCTCGGCCGTGGCCGGTCCCGACGACGTGCTCGGAACGTGGGCCGGATCGGCGTTGCTCATCCGTGGGTCGGGATAAGGAACCAGACGTTCCGCCGTCACTCCGACTCCGGAAGAACCATACGTCATCGGAGCGCCGCCCCCGTAAGCCATCGGCGGAGCGTACGTCATCGGAGACGACGAGGCCTGCATCGACATCGGCGAGGAGGCATAAGGGTTGCCGTATGGAGTGCCGTAGGCCATCTGCGGGGCGAGGGTGACCTGCGCCCCGGTCGCGGCTCGTTCGTTCGCCCGGTACGTCCAGTTGGGACGCATTGCCGCCAGCCGCGAGTGAACCTGCGGCTGGTTGTAATTCGCCGAGAGAGACCGCTGGTACATCGCGACCGCTTCCTGGTTGCGGCCGCTGTCCTGGTAGATCTGTCCCAGGTGAGCGAGAGCGGTCGGGTGGTTGGGCTGCGCCCGCAGCGCCTGCCGCAGCGACTGCTCGGCCCCGGCCACGTCCCCCATCTCGCGCTGCATCCACGCCATTTCGACCTGCGAGCCGGGCGAGTACGGCTGCGTCGACGACCATCCCTGCAACAGCGCCACCGCATCCTGTTGTCGCCCCTGGTCTCGCATCATCGAGGCCAGCGCGTGGTATGACGGCTGGTGTGAGGGATCCTGCGTCAAAGCCCGCCGCAGCGTGTACTCGGCTCCCCGTGTGTCTCCCTGGCGGTTCATCGCCATCGCCAGATTGTGGGCGTAATCGGCGTTCCAGGGATCATCGATGGCGGCCCGCTGGAACTCGTGGCGGGCGGCCGTGTAGTTGCCGGCCTTGTAGTAGCTCATCCCCTGCATGTTGGCGACGCGGGCGTTCATCGAATTGCACCCGCCGGCGAACGCCAGCAGCGTGAAAGCGGGAACGACCCACAGAGTGGAGGCCCGGCGATGCATGAAAGGCTCACTGGAGGGAGCAGAGGACGGGAGGCAATGCACGGGCGGCCAGCCATGGGGCGGGTCGTCGGCAAAACCTGGCTCAGACTTGAGGGAAATTCGGAGAAAATCGAAGGGGGCGGGAGAATACCGATGCGTGAGGACTGCTGCAAGAGCGTTTACAAGAGGCGGCCGAACGCGCCCAAATCGTTGTCACGAAAGGGTTCGCGAGATGAAATGGCGGTGGGAATTCGATGGCGAAAGTGCGGCCAAACGGCAGACGGGCCTTCCGATCACAGTAACGCTCAGAGCAATGGGACATCGGAGACCGCCGCGGCGGCAGCGCCACGATCGATGAATCTCTCGCGGAGCACCCACGGCAGCGCCCACATCACTCGCGCCACGGGATCGCGCCACGGGATCGCGACTCGACCCGGTCGAGCATGCCGAATCGCCGTCCGTGGACTACAGTCAGAACGCCCGGCTGGCCGGGCCGTGTTCCATCGCCCGGACTTCGTGCCATGCCCGACTGGTCATACCAGACACTGTTCCGCCCGATCCTGTTCCGCCTCCCGGTCGGCGCCAGCCGCGACCTGGCGCTCGGAGCCATGGGATTGCTCGCCCGGCTTCCCTTGGGAACAGCCGTCATTCGCTTCATGGGGCACATGGCCCCCGACCCCCGGCTAAGTCACACCGCCGGAGAAATCGAATTCGCCGGGCGCGTCGGTCTCGGTGCGTCCGTCGATCCCGAACTCCGCGCTCCCGCCGCCCTCTCTCGCATGGGCGTGGCCTTCCTCGAAGTCGGCCCGCTCTCCCCCTCTCCGCCGGCCCGCTCGGCTCCCATCGGGCGCATCCTGGAGCGCGAGCGGCTGACGTTCGATTCGCCGCGCGACGTTCTCGACGCAACACGCGCCGCGCGAGCCCTTCGAGAGATCAGGCACATCCCGATCTTCGTGCGAGTCGACTTGTCCGGAACTCCGTCAGACGCGGATCGAGATCGGCTTCTGTCGCTGCAATGCAACTCCTCGTCCGATTTATCGACACGGGCGGCTGCGTATCTCCTGACGCCCGACCGCTGGGATTCGCTGCCCATGATGTTGTCGCGGCTTCGCGAGGAGACGCCGGAACCTTTGCGAAAACCCATGCTGGCGGTGTTGAAGGCCGATGAGGCAACGCGTGCCGCCCCCATCCTTCAGAGTTGCTTCGAACAGCAACTCCTCGCCGGAGTGCTGGTCGAAGGCGAGACGGTCGACGACGCGGGACACCGTGTGCTGGGGGCGGAGTGCTTTCCGGCGCTGATCCCCGCGGTTCGAGCATTGCGGGGCGTGGTACCCGACGGAGCGATCCTGGCGGCCTCTGGCGGCGTCCATGAACCGCAGCACGCTCTGGAACTGCTGGACGCGGGGGCGAACCTCGTCTCGATCGATTCGGGAATGATCTTCTCGGGTCCAGGTCTGCCGAAGCGGATCAACGAAGCCATGTTCCATCGCCAGTCGGAGCGGGAACCGCCGCCTGCCAAGACCCCGGAGCGGCAAACCAACGTTCGCCCCACGCAACAGTCGTGGTTCTGGACGGCGCTGATCGGGGCCGCCATGTTCCTCGGCGGCATCATGGCAATGATCATCGCCACGACGCGCGTCGTCATGCCGTACGACGAGGCGATGGCGGGGCTCACCCGCGAACAGATCGTCGAGATCAACGACCGCCTGCTCCACTTCATGACGCACGACCGCGTCACGCTCTCAGGCACGATGCTGGCAGTCGGAATCCTGTACCTCGTGCTGTCATGGTACGGCTCGCGGCGGGGAATGCACTGGGCTCACGTGGCCATCATCGCGTCGTCGCTCGCCGGCTTCACGAGCTTCTTTCTGTTCCTCGGCTTCGGCTACTTCGACCCGTTCCACGCCTTCGTGACGGCGGTGATGCTGCAGCCGGTGCTGCTGGCCATGCACAGCGACCTGCCGGAATACCGCCATCCCGTCGCCCCCGAGCTGACGAACGACCGGGCGTGGCGGCTGAGCCAGTGGGGGCAGTTGATCTTCATCGGGCACGGCGCGGTGCTGATCGTCGCGGGGTGCGTGATTTCGAGCGTCGGGATCTCGCACGTCTTCGTGCATGAAGACCTGGAGTTCATGCACACGACGGCCGAGCATCTGTTCGACGCCCACCCACGGCTGGTGCCGCTCGTCGCGCACGATAGGGCGACGTTTGGCGGGATGCTGATCTCGTGCGGGGTGTGCGTGTTCCTGTCATCGCTGTGGGGCTTCCGCCGCGGCAACGCGTGGCTATGGTGGGCTCTGGTGACAGCGGGGACCATCGCGTACGTCGCGACGATCTGCGTCCATTGGCACGTCGGCTACACCAGCCTGATGCATCTGCTTCCGGCCTACGCGGGGCTCGCGATGATCGCCGTCGGCGGGGCACTGTCGTACGGACATCTCTGCCCCGCACCCGGGCTGCGGCTTTGAGCAGCCCGGGTGCCGAAGCAGACGGCGCTCGTCGAGCTTGTACGATCAAACAAGAGCCCGACGTCATGAGGCTTGAGAGCGTCGACTGATTCGGCACCCAGGGTGCTCAGAGCCGCACCCTGGGTGCTGCGCGGGGTGCGCCTTCAGCATCACGCCGGCGGATGCAACTCGGGCCGCAGCCAGATGAAGCTCTTGCCGAGACGGCCGCCGTAGTTGCCTGCCGAGATCCGCACCAGGCCCGGCGTCTCGACCGACGCCTCAATCGCCGCCTGCGTCGCCTTCGAGACGGCTTCCAGGTCGTGCCCGTTGATGATGATCTCCATGATCGAATTCACCCCCGCCGGGAGCTGCGACGCCGCGGCCGGGTTGTCGCGGAGCGTCGGGCAGAAGGGGACGTTCGTGCTGGCGAACAGGAACTTGTAGCGGCTCCCCGCCTTCGACCCGCTCGCCGCAATCCCGCCGGGGAACGGCATGATCGTCCCCCGCAACTTCTGGATCGCCCGTACCCCGCGCTCGGCCGCCTCCAGCGACGCGTCCACGCTCTCGGCGAAGAACCAGAGGTTCCCCCCCATGATGCCGTCGCGGAATCCGAATCGCCGGTCGATCGTGAACTCGCCCCCCATCGTCGGCAGCACCCACACCTTCCGCCCGTGCCGCACCGCCCGCTGCTGAAACCCGTCCCCGAAAAAGCTGACCTTCCGCCCGAGCTTAAAGTACTTCTCGGTATCGAGCAGATTGAAGCACGCAGCCGTCGGACAGGTGAGGACGTTCTGGCTCAACCGGGCCAGCAGCGCCTTCTCCATCGCGGGTTCGCGGTCCTTCCGGAACCGCGGGATGTGGAACTGGCAGATGGCCCCCGGCCGGCCGTCGGGCGTGACGAACGACTCATCGCCGCCGGGACCGACGTAGCAATCGACCCCCGCCTCGCAGTCGCACATGATGGTGCTCGACGCGTGCCCGGTCGCCGCCTGGCACGCATGATCGAGCCACGTCCGGTCGCGTGCGGTGATCAGCACCTCCGCATAGATGCTGCGAAAAGCCTCGGCATAAGTGTCATCAACAGCGGCGCGCGGCACGGCGAATAGTCCTGACTTCGAACGTAGCACGGGCACTCCTGCCCGTGCGAAAAAGCCTTCAAGAAGCGATTGGCTCGACTCAGTCTGAGTGCACAGGATATCCGCAGGTTATCCTGGCTCACTGAAACTGAGCCGATGCAAGCCGAGACCTGATTTCAAAGAGCATCGACGAACGTCGCGAAGCGTTTCACACGGGCAGGAGTGCCCGTGCTACGTCTCGGACTCGGCATCACCCGCGGCCGCGCCCTTCATAGACGGCCGCTTCGGTCACGACCTTGTCCATGAACACGTCGTGATCCATCATCGGGATCTCGTCGAAGAGCTGGCACTCGAAGGCCAGCGCAACGAGCGGCGTCTCGCGGCGGGCGTGCTCAAGGAGCTTGTCGTAGTAACCCTTGCCGTGGCCGGTGCGGCCGCCGCGGCGATCGAAGGCGACGCCGGGAACCATGATCAGGTCGAGCTCTTCGACCGACACCTTTTTCGCTTCGACCGTCCGCAGCTCGGGCTTCGGTTCGAGAATCTTGTACATCCCGACCGAGAGCTCATCCATGCTTTCGAGATGGAACAGCTCCAGTTCGCCGTCGACGCAGTACGGGACGACGATCTTCTTCCCGCTGGTCAGGGCGTTCGGCAGCTCATGACGGGTGCGGGCTTCGCTGCGGACGTCGAGATAGAAGAGGACCGTCTTCGCCGCGGCATACTCGGGAAGGCTCATGAACCGCTGGACGATGGTCCGGCTGATTTCGTCCTTGTTGGGAAGGGCGTTGCGGGCCGCATGGGCCTGCTCGCGGATCTGCGTCTTGCGGTCAGCGGCACTCGTCGTGGTCATCAATCAAAGCTCCTGGACAATGCACGGGCGACGGACCCTATGTTAGGCCCAATCACCCAACCGGACCAGCGAACGGCTCGCTCCCCTTGCTGGCTGAGGGAAAGCCAAAGGCATTTAACGCAAAGACGCAAGGGGCGCAAAGAGTCGCGAAGCAGAAGAGCTTGCGGACAAAGATCTTCCATCACGCGATGTGCAGGCGAGCTTTCCGCCGTCTGCCTCCCCTTTGCGTTTCTTCGCGTCCTTTGCGTCTTTGCGTTAAGATTTCCTTTTCATCCGCGCCGGATCGCATCCATAGGCATCAGGCGCATCGCCCACAACGCGGGATAAAGGCCTCCGAGGACACCCAGCACCGTGCTGAAGACGACCGCGAACAACAGCAGGCCGGGGCTCGCGTAGAGCGTCACCCGCGTCGGCCACGCGGCGTTCACCACGTGCGTGCCGGCCCAGCCGAAGAGGCTGCCGAACACACCGCCGGCCACGCCCAGCAGCCCGCTCTCGAAGGTGATGAGCTTCAGCACGTCGGTCTTCGTCCAGCCGTTCGCCTTGAGAATTCCGAACTCGATGATCCGCTCGGTCACGCTCATCAGCATCGTGTTGACGATGCTCAACACCGCAATCGTCACGCCGATGCTCGTCAGCACGGTCAGGAAGACGTCGAGATCGTCGGCCATCTTGTCGATCCGCTCGCCGAACTCGGCCACGCTCTTCACTTCGATCGGCCCAGTCTCGGTCACCGACAGTTTGACGTTACGCGCCTTCGATGGCGACCGCTTGCTGGCATCGCTCGACGGCGACGTCCCGTTCCCCGACCCATCAGGGGGAACGGGTGCCACGCCCGGCGGAAGCTTCGGCGGAGCTGTCTCGAGGAACCAGTTCTGAAAGAACCGCACCAGGTCGAGCAGGCCGTTGCCCGAAGGGACAGAAAGCGACTTCGCCGCCGTCGAGATCCACGGCTTCACGTCGTTCGACCGGCCGCGGAAAAGCTTCGGAATCTCCTTCTGCAGCCGCTCTTCATCCGCGGCCCCCGTCGGCTCGATGTAGAACGACGACACCGACCCCGGATCGAACCGCGTCATCCCCCTCACCACATCGATGTCGAGGATGATGGCGATGTCCAGCAGCAGCGACCCGCAATGGTAGATCCCGACAATCGTCACGTCCTGGCCGTTCACCCGCAGCGTATCGCCGACCCCCTTCTCGAACTCTTCCGCGATCTGCCTGCTGATCACCGCGTTGAAAGTATTGCGGTCATCGAGCGTCAGGAACCGCCCCGCCACAATGTCGTCCTGGTAGATCCTCTGCTTCAGCTTCAACCGCGTCGCGATGTCGGTGCCGAAGAGAAACCGCGGCGGACTGAGAATCATCTTCTCGTCGATGACGTTCACCCGCGACCAGACTTCAGGGCTGACGTATTCGACGCCGGGCAGCCCCGCAATCTCATCACCCCAGGATGCGGGGAGATGCGAGAACAGCGGGACGGGAGCGCCGGGCTGCATGGCGATAAGGCCGTGCAGGCGTTCGAAGGTGCTGGAGACGAGGCGATCGAGCCCGCGGGCGACGGAGAAGAGCCCCACCATGCCGATGATGGCGACCGTCAGCCCCAGCAGCGACAGCAGCGACCGCATCGGCCGGCTGAACAGGTTGCGGACGGCGAACTTGAGCATCGGGGGAAGGAGCGAGGAGCGAGAATCGAGGAGTGAGCCGGATGAATCCTAACGCAAACGCGGAAGCGGGACGAATCACCCCAGCGAGCAACGCAGTCGCGGAACGCAGGGCTCTCCCTGGCAATGACGCGGACGCTCACGGCTCCCAGATGTTCGGCCTCATGTGGCGGTCGAGACTGTGAATCGGAGCGAAGAGCGTTTCAGCCATCCCAGGGTCGATGGGGATCTCGTAGAAATCCGCGACGAAAGGGATCCCGGGCGAGCCTGAAGGACTACCGCCTAACTCGAGCTCAATAGGCGTTGGAGTGACCGTCGCGTAGTAGGACCCGACATAGGCACCCGTCAACGCCAACACAACACAGGTCGCAATCGCGACAGTCAGCCAAGGAGACTTCTTGCGTTCTGACATGGGAGAGTCCTTTCTGCACCGTATCGTAGCCCATCGCGCAGGAAAAACCCGTCCGCGCAAACTGTGGTCTACATCAGGATTGTCAGCGTCTGTTCCGCGACACTCCGGCGAGCACCGCTTCGAGAACTCAATCACTCAACTACCGCATCTTCGCGTCCCAAGCGCCAATGCGCTAAAATGCCTTCTCCTCGCTCCTCAATTCTCGCTCCTCACTCCTTCCCCCGATGCTCCCCGAGAAGTCCGAAGCCCTTGTCATCCGGCACGTCGATTTCAGCGAGACGAGCAAGATCGTCACGCTGTTTTCGCGGGATTTCGGCAAGATTTCGGCTCTCGCGAAGGGAGCGCGCCGCCTGAAAGGACCGTTCGAGGCTGCTCTTGACCTGTTGAGTCGATGTCGGATAGTTTTCCTCCGCAAGTCCTCGGGAGGCCTCGACCTCCTCACCGAAGCGCAACTCGTTTCCAGGTTCCGGCCTTCGGGCAAGAACATGGTGGCCGTCTATGCCGGCTGGTATGTCGCCGAGTTGCTCGACGGTCTCACCGAGCCCCACGATCCCCATCCCGTCCTGTATCAAGAGGCAGTCGCCGCCCTCGAGCGATTCGCCGACGACTCCACTCTCGACCGTTCCCTTCTCCGATTCGAACTCAGCACGCTCCGCGAAATCGGCCAGCTCCCCGCATTCGACGGGTGCCTGGTGTGCGGGGCGACGACTGATGCCAACCTGACTTTCTCCTACTGGGTTTCCCAGAGCGGCCTCATCTGCCGCAACTGTCGACACGACGAATTCACCCATCTCACGCTGACGCCCGGCTCACTCGCCATCCTCAAGCGCCTCGCGGCCGAAGAGGATGCGGGGATCGATCGTCTCGTCCTCTCCCCGCAACAACAGAAAGAGATCCGCCGTGTCGTCACGGCGGCCGTCACCCATTGCCTCGGCCACCCGCCGAAGATGATGGGGTATCTGAAAGGGCAGTAGTTAGGAGACAGGAGACAGGAGACAGTAGAAAGCCAAAGACAAGCTCTCGAACCACTCCCGGAACCGCTCTTCGCGACAACGCCGCCCGTCGATACACTCCCGCCGCATTCGCACCCCTCTCGACTCATTCGCAGAACACATCATCCGCATCGAGTTTCACATCATCCCTCACGAGTCCCCGTTGAATGCAGGATGCATTTAACCTCCTGACTCCTGACTCCTGACTCCTGACTCCTGACTCCTGACTCCTGACTCCTGTCTCCTGACTCCTCTCCGCCCTCCCCCCGCTCTCCGTCACGGATGACGATGAACGGTCTTCTCCCCCGATCGCTGCCGCTCTTGCCGCTGCTTGCCGTTGCGCTCCTCGCGACGTGCGGGGGATGCCAGGCGTCGCGCAATGTCGCCACGCCGTGGTCGCCGAAGGCGGACGGCAAACCCGGATCGATCGCCAAGCTCTTCGGCGCCCAGGACGACGAGATTCTCGTCAACCCGATGCTCGCCTCGCTCGGCCGCCCCGAATTCGAGGAAGCGGAAGGCCTGTTCAAGGCCGGCAAGTACAAGGAAGCGGAGAAGATCCTCAAGAAGCTTAAGAAGGGGGGGAAGTACCGCAACGCCCCCGTCCGCGAAGACGCCATGTTTCTGCTGGCCGAATGCCAGTTCGCCCGCAAGGACTACGCCGACGCCCAGGACAGCTACGAGCGTCTCGTGAAGGACTACCCCTCGACCCGTTACCTCGACCGCTTCTCGAAGCGTCAGTTCGAGATCGCCCGCTACTGGCTTCGCAACGAGCCGACCGCGACCGGCGACGCCATTCAGAAGGTCAACTACGAAGAGCCGCACAAGTCCGAACCGATCAAGCTCGCGCCGCTTCCGTCGAACGATCCAACCCGCATCATCCCGATCCTGCCGAACTTCTTCGACAAGACCCGGCCGATGTTCGACACCGACGGCCGCGCCCTCGAAGCCCTGAAGTCGATCTGGCTCAACGATCCGACCGGCCCCCTCGCCGACGATGCTCTCATGCTCTCGGCCACGCACTCCCTCCGCACCAAGGACTGGATCGAAGCCGACCGCTTCTTCACGCTCCTCACCGAGGAATACCCCAAGAGCCCGCACATGGAGCAGGCCCTCATCCTCAGCTCGCACGTCAAGCTGATGTCCTACCAGGGGCCCGCCTACGACGGCAAAAAGCTCGAACAGTCGAAGGCGCTCAAGGAACAGATCCTCAAGCTCTACCCGAAGCATGCTGACCGCGAACGCTTCCTCGACGAGATCCGCAAGATCGAAGAAGCCCAGGCCCGCCACGACTGGGAAATGGTCATCTACTACGGCCGCCAGCGCCGCCCCGACGCCCAGGCCATCTACTGCCAGTCCATTATCGACAAGTTCAGCAGCACGACCTACGCCGACCGCGCCAAGCAGAAGCTGAAGGACCTCGAAGAAATCAACCGCTCCGGCCGCAGCCGCATCCAGCTCCCGAAACCGCTGAAGCCCAAGCCGAAGGAACCGGAAGAGTACGAAGAAAAGCCGGCGAAGGTCTCACTCTAATTCCTGACTCATCGAGACCACCGCAGTACGAAGCTCTCTACAGACTGATGTTCTTTACGCCAACGGCGTTGTACTCCACAGCCCAGGTTCGCGAACGAAGTGAGCGCACCCTGGGTTGAGATCAGAATTCAACAGCAACCCCAACGGGGTTGTACAAGACGTTCGTGAACGATTTGTAGTACCCCCTCGGGATACTGGCTTCGTGTGGAAACAACCCCAGGGTGCGCTCGGCAAGCCTCGCGACCCTGGGCTGATGCGTACAACACCTTCGGTGTAACAGAAAGACCATCCCGGCTGGTCCATTGAGTGAGTTCAGCAGTCAGAACCGAAGGCCTGAAGGGCCGAAACTCCGATCGCAACGTCCCGCATCGCAGGTCACGGCGGGCTGCCTTCTCGAAAGAATCCTCATGAAGACCTCGAATTGGCTCCCCGCACTGCTCCTCGCTCTCGTCGCCGTCCCGTGCTTCGCCGCCGATCCGGCCGACAAGGCCGCGGGCGACCGACTCGCCGCCGAGGTGAAGGAACCCTTCACGACGCTCGCGAACGTCGTCTCGCACGTCACCAAGGGCGACCTCGAGGAAGGCTTCAAAGCCTACGCCGAGCGTCTCATCGACGCCCCGAAGGAAAAGGAAGCCCCCGAGTTCGAAAGCGACTACCGCAGCGGCTTCCGCCGCCTCTTCAAGGCGTTTCCGAAGGGTGTCGAGTCGCTCGACCTCGTCGCCATCCGCCGCCTCTCGACCCGTTCGTTCCGCCTCACCTGCATCGCCAACAGCCGCCGCGGCCCGGTCATCGTCGAAGCCGTCACATACCGCCACAAGGACTCCTGGTGGTTCTGTCAGATCGGCTTCCAGTCGGTCGAGCTGATGGACTCGGAACGGCTCCGGGCCTTCTCGGAATCGATCCCCGCCACCGCCCTCTCGCAACCGATCTCGCTCCCCATCAGCTCCGAACCGTCCAACAAGCTCTCCAGCCTCGAAGCGAAGTGACAGTGCCTTCATCAACTCCAAAGATCTGGCCGCGAAAAACCGCGAACGACACAAAAAGAAATGAGTGATCGATCTGCTCATTCGAAGTCACACGCCGACTTTTTTCTCCTGGTCTTCCCTTTTGTGACTTCTGTGCCTCTTTGCGGCGAATTCCGACCTGAGTTTTCTCTCTTCGTTCTTGCGACGTCGCATGTCCCGTGAACCCAGGAATCCAATGCCCCCTCGTCGCCTACGCGGCCGCGCGTTCGCCTGCGCGTGCGCGGCGTCGGTGATGTTGCTGGGGGGGTGCGGGTACATGGTCGGCAGCGGCTTCCGCGAAGAGGTCCGTTCGGTTCACGTTCCGATCTTCACATCCGATGCCAGCCGCCGTGGCCTTGAGTATCAGCTCACGGAAGCAGTCCACAAGCAGATCCAGAACCGCTCGCACTACCGCCTCGCCAAGCCGCCGTATGCCGACACCGAGCTGAAGGGACGCATCGTCGACGTCCGCAAGACGGTCCTCGGTGAGACGAAAGAGGACGACCCTCGCGAGTTGCAGCTCACGTATGCAGTCGAGGTCACCTGGGTCGACCTCCGCAACGGGAAGGTGCTCGCCGAGCAGCGGGTCCCCATCACGCCCGACCTCGTCCACCTGCTGACGACGTCGAGCTTCGCCCCGGAAATCGGGCAATCGATGGCGACCGGGAACCAGTCCGCCATCCAGCAGATGGCCCGCCGCATCGTCGACTCGATGGAAGCCCCCTGGTAACAGGCGCGGGCCTTTGAAACGGTGCGGCACCTCACGCGGTAATCCCTCTGGGCCGCAACGGGCGCTCTAACCCACTCGCCGAAGTCGCTTGCGGGTTCGCGATGCCTTGGTCCGCTTGCGGCCAGCAAACTGCCGCGCGCCTTCAGTCGCCACCTGCGCAAATAAGGAAGACCTCGCCGAGCGGAATTGCGGAGAACCCGGCGAGGTCTTGGGGGGGCAAGTTGAGGAAGTTCACTCCGGCCGATGGCCGGTGGAGCGAACTTCATCGATCATTGTGACGGTCGCGGGAGTGACTTTCAATCCTCGCCGCCGGCCCGCGACCCCGATTTTTCCGGGATTTCCGCAGGGAACTCACGGAGTGACCCCAACTCGCCCTCCCTCCCCGCCCAAGCGGCAGGTGATGGGGTCAACCCGGCGAATCCAACTCCCTGGATGGCCAGATTCCCGCACACACGAACCGTCGGCGACCGATACAGAGCACGATCGCAGCAATATATGACGTATTTTGCAACATTGTGACGCCACATTCTTCCAAATCACATCACATCTGCACTTGCTCTTTCTTCCTACTCGCCGTATTCTCACAGTGAGTCCAACTCAGGAGGAGACGAATGCTCGTCGACCAACGCCGCGGCAGTATTCTCCAACTAGTGGAAGTCAAAGGATTTGTTCCACTTCAGGAGCTTGCAGATCACGTCCAAGCGAGCGAATCAACCGTCCGGCGCGATCTGGAATATCTTGACGGAATCGGTCAAATTCGACGAACGCGTGGCGGCGCCGCCTTCATCGGCGAATCCATCACTCCCTTCGACGAACGGTCAATATCTGCCAGAAAGGAGAAAGAGCGGATTGCGGCGGTCGCCGCCGACCTGATCCAGCCCGGAGAGGCGATTCTTCTGGACGGGGGAACGACGACACTCGAGCTCGCCCGGCGTCTGGCCGGCAAGGCACTCCAGGTCGTCACCAACTCCCTTCCGATCGCCAATGTCTTGGCCAGCCAGCCAGCCATCGAGCTCCTCATGGTGGGGGGGTATGTCTATCCGAAGACCGGCGTCGCCCTTGGACCTGTCGCGGAAGCGGCCCTCGAAGCGATGCATGTCCGCCGGCTCTTCATGAGCGTCGGCGGCATCACCGAAGCGGGGCTGTTCAACAGCAACTCGCTGCTGGTGGCCACGGAACGCCGCATGATCGCCGCAGCGGACGAGTTCATCGTCCTCTCGGACAGTTCCAAGTTCGGCCGTTCGGCTCTGGCTCATCTGTGCGGGCTCGACGAAGTCGACCGGATCGTAGTCGACGCCGGCGTCCCCGATGAATGGCGCGACATCGCCGCCCGGCACCAGGTCGAACTGGTGATCGCCGAGACCCCTTCATCCAACGGAGTGCCAAACGGTTGACCCAGCACCCCGGCTGCGGCTTTGAGCAGCCGGGGTGCCGAATCAAAGGACTCGCAAAGGCTCAAAGTGTCCAGTTCTTCCACATTGTCTGCTTCGGCACCCAGGGTGCCCAAAGCTGCACCCTGGGTGCTGACGGATTTCCCCACCGCACCGCCTGGACGGCCTGCAACGGTTATCGGATCTCGGGTTTTCGGGGAAACGTGGTGATTTCCGGCAACATTGCGGGCATGAAGTATGTTTCTACGACGCAACACACTCAGGCAAAACCCGGGATCAAGCCACTGAGGCTAGGAGAGCATCCCCTCTCTCTCCGTCCCTCAATCCTCTGATCTCCGTCCCTAGACACTCGACCCTAGACACTCATCCCTCCTATGACCGCGACGAAACTCAGCCGCACCGATGTCGAACGGGTCGTCCGTGATGTCGTGCTGAAGCGGTTCTCGGGCATGGCCTCGCAACTCAAGCCGGCTGCCCCGCGAAACCCGCTCATCGTCAACATCTCGGCCCGCCACGTCCACCTCAATCACGAGCACGTGAAGATCCTCTTCGGCAAGGACGACCTCACGCCGATGAAGGCCCTCTATCAGGACGGCTTCTACGCCGCTGAAGAGACGGTCGCCGTGTTCGGCCCGCGGCTTCGCATGATCCCCAACGTCCGCGTCCTCGGCCCCTGCCGCGAAAGCCAGGTCGAGCTCGCCTTCACCGACGCCATCTCGCTTGGCATCGACACCCCGGTCCGCATCAGCGGCGATCACCACGACACGCCCGGCTGCGTGCTCGTCGGCCCGAAGGGTGTCGTCGAACTCAAGAAGGGGGTCATCCGGGCCATGCGGCACGTCCACATGGGACCGGCCGACCTCGAATTCTATGAAGTCAAAAACGGCGACCGCATGCACCTCCGGATCGAATCCGAAGGCTGCACGACGGTCCTCGAAGATCTGGCCGTCCGGGCCGGGGAGAACATCAAGCTCGAAGTTCACCTCGACACCGACGAAGGCAACGCGATCAACCTCGAAGCGGCCACGAAAGTCGAGCTGATCAAGCCGCACGTGTGTGCGTGCTCGAGTCACTGAAGGGGGAATGGTTGAAGGTTCAATGTTGAAGGTTGAAGGCCAGAGAAGATTACAGACCGTTCTCCGGCATCCTCTCCTCTGCTGACCTTCAACCTTGAACCTTCAACATTCAACCTCCCCCGCCCCCAACGTCCGTGCGTGCTCGCATGACAACCAACTCCAACGCGAAGCCGGGAAGACGGAGCCGCAAGCCGGCCGCCGTGGCCCCGTCGGTCACGCAGAGCCTGCCTCAGCCTCCTGTTCCTCAACCTTCGTCCCCACAACCTCGTCCACCCCACTCGGAGACCCCCATGGCCAAGTCGATGGAAGCCCTTGGAATGATCGAAACCAAGGGCCTGGTGTGCCTCATTGAAGCGACCGACGCGATGCTCAAGGCCGCGAACGTCAGCATGATCGGCTGGAAGAAAATCGGCAGCGGCTGGGTGACCGGCTTCTTCACCGGCGACGTCGCTGCGGTGAAGGCGGCCGTCGACGCCGGCGCCGCCGCTGCCGCGAAGATCGGCGAAGTCCTCAGCGTCCAGGTCATCCCCCGCCCGCACGAAGAGCTCGGCTCGATCGTGCCGAAGGCCAAGACGACCGCTGCGGCCGAGTGAGGGTCGAGGGTCCAGGGTCGAGGGTCTAGTGACAGAAAGACCCATACCCCGGACCGCCGCCCCGACTCCGCTCTCTCCTCCGTCCCTAGACACTCGACCCTGGTCCCTAGACCCTCCTCCGTCCCTAGACCCTCGACGCTGGTCCCCAGTCCCTCCTCCGTCCCTAGACACTCGACCCTAGTCCCTAGACCCTCCCGAAACTCCCATGAACGAAGCCATTGGTCTTGTCGAAACCCGCGGCCTGATCTGCCAGGTCGAAGCCCTCGATGCCATGCTGAAGGCCGCCAACGTCAGCCTCGTGAAGCAGGTCGAAATCGGCGGCGCCTACATCACCACGATCATCAAGGGTGACGTCGGCTCGGTCCGCGCCGCCGTCGATGCCGGTGCGGCCGCCGCCTCGCAGGTTGGCGAACTCGTCAGCTCGCACGTGATCCCCCGCCCGGAAGCCAGCCTCGTCGCGAACTTCCTGTGAGGAAGAAGGGGTCAGGATTCAGGAGCCAGGATTCAGGGAAGAGAGGCAGGACATGAGTCACAACGCGGATGTCTGGATTGCGTCAGGAACGAGTCTCGTCGATCGCGTTTTCGACGAACCCGCAAGTCCCTGGATGTCCGACACTCATCCGTGACGTCGATCTCCGGTATCGTCTTCCTGCCTTTCCCTGATTCCTGACTCCTGAATCCTGACCCCTGCAAAGCCCGCCATGAAAGTCCTCGTCGCCAACCTCGGCTCCACCAGCTTCAAGTACCGCGTCTTCGAGCTTCCCGCCGAAACGCAGCTTGCCAAAGGCGGCATCGACCGGATCGGTCAGCCGCAAAGCAAGTGCGTCGTCGAAATCGGAAGCTGGAAAGACGAGCGGACGGACAGTCTGCCCGACCACGCCGCTGCCGTGCGGATGTGCCTCGAGCAGCTGACCCACCCGCAATACGGTTGCCTGAAGTCGGTCTCCGAGGTCGCCGCCATCGGCTTCAAGGCGGTCTTCGCCGGAAACATGAGCGGGATCCGCGTGGTGACCGAAGAACTGCTCCAGAAAATGGAGCAGCTGTCCGACGTCGCCCCCGCCCACAACCCGCCCTACGCCCGCGCCATGCGGACGCTCAAGGCGGCGTTCCCCGACATTCCGCTCGTGGCCTCGCTCGAAACGGCGTTCCACGAAACCATTCCCGAGGAAACGCGGATCTATGCGATTCCTTACGAATGGAAGCAGCAGTACGAAGTGCAGCGGTGGGGCTTCCACGGAGCCAGCCATCGCTTCATCGGCGGACGGATCGCCGAGCTCCTCGGACGCGATGATCTCAAGGTCATCTCGTGCCACCTGGGGGGCAGCAACTCGCTGTGCGCCATGAAAGGGGGCAAGTCGGTCGCGAACACCTTGGGCATGAGCCCGCAAACCGGTTTGCCGCACAACAACCGCGTCGGCGACTTCGACCCGTTCGCTCTCCCGATCCTGATGCGGGCGACCGGCAAGTCGCTCGAACAGCTCCTGAACGACCTCTCCGAAAAGAGTGGTCTCCTGGGAGTGAGCGGTCTGAGCGGGGATGTCCGCGACCTGGAGGAAGCGGCCGAGAAGGGACACCACCGGGCCGACCTCGCGCTGAACATGTTCTCGTCCAGCATTAAGCACTACATCGGAGCTTACCTCGCGACTCTCGGCGGAGCCGACGCGATCGTCTTCACCGGAGGCATCGGCGAAAACAGCCGCCGCATCCGGTCGCGTTCGCTGGAAGGAATGGAATGGGCGGGGATCAAGCTCGATCCGTCCCTGAATCAATCGGCCAAGGGCGAAGGACGCATCTCGGCCGGCGACAGCAAGGTCCAGATCTGGGTCGTGCCGACAAACGAGGAAATCGTCGTGGCTCGCCAAGCTGTAGCCGCAGTGAGCGGGGGCTGAAAGCCGGAAGAATCTTAACGCAAAGACGCAAGGGGCGCAAAGAGTCGCAAAGAAGAAGGCAGGGCTGAGGAGACTAAGCCGTGAAGATCTTCGAAGCGATTCAAGCGTTCGCGATTCTGGGATTGTTCTGTGCCATGCCTGTCGCCATCGCAAGCAGGCCCGCAGGTCAAGAATTCTCGGTGGTTATCGCCCTGAAGCAGGCAGGCCTCACGTTCTTATTCTTCGTTTCCTTGATAGCGCTCAATCTCCTGATGGAATGTATCGTCCGATGGTGGTCCACTCACCGGAAATCGCATCATAAGTCAACGAGCTAACTCTTTTCTTTGCGACTCTTAGCGGCCTTTGCGACTTTGCGTTAAATGTTTTCTCCTTATCTGACTGCTCCGCATCTCCGTTACTAAGCACTCCCATGTTTCTCGCGAAGGTGACCGGATCAGTCGTCGCGACGCAGAAGGCCGAGTCGATGGTCGGCCAGAAGCTGCTCGTCGTCGAGCCGCTCCGCGTCGACGAGAAGGATCAATCGTCCCTCAAAGGAACCGGCCGAACCTTCATCTGCGTCGACACCGTCGGTTGCGGTGAAGGGGAAGTCGTCCTGATCGTCCAGGGCTCAAGCGCCCGTTTCACCCCGCAGACCGGCAAGCTCCCGATCGACGCCGCCATCATCGGCATCGTCGACACCGTCCAGATCGGCACGAAGGAAGTCTTCAAGACCGGGACTTAGGTGCCAGTCTTCCGGTTCAATCAATCAAAGGCATTGATTCACCACGGAGACACAGAGACACGGAGAAAGGCAAAGGACAGAGTTGGAATGAGAAGACGGGAGAGCAGAGTTTGCCGTCCAAAGGAATCAAACGAAAAACTGCCTCAGTCAGAACTGCGAAAGGAATCACTCAACAACTCTCCTTGACCTCTTCCTTGCCTTTCTCCGTGTCTCCGTGTCTCCGTGTCTCCGTGGTGAAATACCTGCTGCCGAAAATCAGACGACGAGTGAGCGAGATCCTCAGGCTCACCGACCTAAGACCTTCAACACACCGCATTCATCCCTCGACCTCACTCTCGCATAAATCCATGATCGCCACGAACGAACAGGCCATTCGCCAGGTTGTCGAAGAGGTCCTCGCCCAGCTCGGCCGCAAGCCGCTCGCCACTGCGAAGTCGGCCAGGGCCAACGGCGCGTGGGGCGTCTTCAAGAAGGTCGATGATGCGGTCGCCGCCGCGAACGACGCCTTCCAGAAGCTCCGCGAACGGCCGGTCGCCGATCGCGTGAAGATCGTCGAAATCGTCAAGACGATGTGCAACACTCACGCGGAAGAGTGGGGCACGATGGAGATGAACGAGACGAAGATCGGCCGTCTCGATCACAAGATCGAGAAGCTGAAGATCGTCAACCTCGTCCCGGGCGTCGAATGGCTGCGGACCGACGCCAAGAGCGGCGACCACGGCCTGACCATCACCGAGTACGCCCCGTTCGGCGTCATCGGCGCCATCACGCCGGTCACCCACTCGCTGCCGACCCTGTCGGGCAACATCGTCAACATGGTCGCGGCCGGCAACACGGTCGTCTTCAACCCGCACCCGAATGGAGCCCGCGTCGCCTGCGAAGGGGTCCGCCGCTTCAACGAAGCGATCTACAAGGCGACCGGCCTCGAGAACGTCGTCACCATCATCGGCGAGCCGACGATCGAATCGGCCAATGAGCTCTTCAACCATCGCGGTGCGCGGATGCTGGTGGTCACCGGCGGTCCGGCCGTCGCCAGGGCGGCTCTCGCCAGCAAGAAGCGAGCGGTCGTGGCGGGCCCCGGCAACCCGCCGGTGGTCGTTGACGACACCGCCTGCCTCGAGAACGCCGCCAAGTCGATCATCAAGGGGGCGGCCTACGACAACAACCTGTTGTGCATCGCCGAGAAGGAAGTTTTCGCGGTCGAGAAGATCTTCGACAAGCTGCTGGAGCAGATGGACCGTGCGGGAGCTTATCGGCTCAACGCCCGCCAGGTCGAAGAGCTGAGAAAGCTGGCTTTCGCTCCGCCGGAAAAGGCGGGCGGCCATGCAGTGCTGAACCGCGAGCTCGTCGGCCGCGACGCCGCCGTGCTGGCCGAAAAGATCGGCGTCCGCGTCCCGGCCGGCACCGAGCTGCTCTACGGCGAGACGGATGAATCGAACCCGTTCGTCGGCGAAGAGCAGATGATGCCGTTCGTCCCGTTCGTCCGGGCGAAGGACGTGAAGCACGCGATCGAGCTGGCGAAGGAATACGAGCACAGCTACGGCCACACGAGCCTGATCCACAGCCGCAACGTCCGCACGATGTCCGAGATGGGCAAGCACATGGACACGACGCTGTTCATCAAGAACGGCCCGTGCATGGCCGGCCTGGGCCTCGGCGGCGAAGGCTATCTCTCTTACAGCATCGCGACTCCAACGGGCGAGGGCGTCACGAACCCGCTCACCTTCACGCGTCAACGCCGCTGCGTGATGGTCGACGACCTCCGCGTGATCTGACTTCTCGCCGCTCGCGGCGTAGCGGGGTTTCAAGCGTAGCTCTGCTACGCGGCAAGCGACATCAACAGCACCTTCCCATGCAACTCGCCAAAGTCATCGGCCATGCGACGGCCACGATCAAGCACTCCAGCATGAATGGCTGGCGGCTTGTGATCGTGCAACCGCTCGGCGTTGGCGATAAGCCGGACGGCGAGCCAATCATCTCGGTTTGCCGCCACGGCTGCGGTCGCGGCGACCGGGTGATGATCACGAGCGATGGAAGGGGAGTGCGGGAAATGATCGGCAGCGATACGAGCCCTGTGCGGTGGGCCGTTATTGGGGTGATTGATCCGAGTACATAATAACTGAACGCGAGGAGTATGCGTCGTCGGAACAAAACAAGTCTCGAGTGAAATATGCGTTGTGGTACTTGGTTCTTGCTGTCACCGATAGTGCTCTTCCCGCATCTCCTCTGCTCTGCGGAGGATGTCACCAAAGAGAAAGTGGACGCCTTGGTTGCTCAGTTGGTCTCACCCAACAAAGCACCGGAGATTCCGTCGGCAAGCGCAAGGTATCCCGCCGGATATGACCGGAAGGCGCAGGAGAAAGTGTATGAGACATTCTTTTCGCTGCAGAAGCTCGGCCCGCCTGCGTTCCCCTACCTCATCGAGCATTTTGGCGACAAACGTTACAGCTTCACGGATGACGCTGGGTCCGCAGCCCGGAACTGGTCCGTTGGCGCTGCGTGCTATGACGTAGTCCGCTATCAACTCCAGCCTGATAAGACCTGGAGGGGCCTAGGAAAGACGCCTCGCCCATCCTATCCGGGTCACATTAAGCTACACGACCCGAAATCGGCCAAGCACTGGTGGGAGACTCACAAGGGCAAGTCGCTGCGGGAACTGCAGACTGAGGCGCTGGAATGGATCATCGCCGAAGAGACGCACATGCCTGAAAAGTACGATGACGAGGAGACAAGCAGCCTCCGCGATCTACTGAAAACACTGAGAGCGGAAGATAAACCACTCGACCCCGGAGTTCCTTGGGCTCGCTAGCGACGAACTGTGGGACAGAGTGCTCTGTATCAGGATGCTTCCGACCGACGGTTTTGACACCAATGACGACTGACAACGAACTCATCGACCGCATCGTCCGCGGGGTGCTGGATACGCTCCAGACGCCTCCGGTCGCAGTCCGTTCGCCGTCGGCTCCAGTTGCTGCGGTCGACGAAACGGCGAAGGCCGAACCCGCGAAGGCTGCTCCGCCGGTCAATGAGCTCCGGCTGACCGAGACGGTCATTACGGGTGAGCTGCTTGAATCGAACTGGAAGCAACTGCCGCGGGTCGCCGTGGCGTCCAAGGCGATCCTGACCCCCTCGGCCCGCGACTTCCTCAATAAGCATAAGATCGAAGTCATCCGCACCGGTTCGCGTCCCGCCGCGAATCCCGCCAAACCCGGCTCCAGTACCGCCGCTCCGGCCGTCGAAACCAACTCAGCGGTCCGTTGGCGGGTCTTCGTCGTGCAATCGCACCCGCAACTCGACCGCGTCCTCGAAGACGCGACCCGCGGAACCTCCACGAAGCTCGACCGCGTCGTCCCCGGCTCGGTCAACGAAGCCACCGCCGCCGCCATCACCGCACTCACCCGAGCAGAGATCGATGGCGGCATCCTGCTGACTCACCAGACGCTCGTCGCGGCCTGCAAGGCCAACCGCAACGCAAAGGTCCGCGCCGCCGCCATCCGCACCGTCGCCGACCTCAACGAAGCCCGACGCCAGCTCGCTCCGAATCTGATCTGCCTCGACCCCGCAGGCAAGTCGTACTTCGAACTCAGAAACCTACTGAAGACATCCACAACCGGCCCAGCCCCCAAAGCCCCCGCAAGCTGGACCGACTGACTCCTGTAGGGTAGGCACTGCCCACCATTTTGCGAATCGATATTCAATCGTGGTGGGCAGTGCCCACCCTACAAGTTCCGTCCCTAGACACTCGACCCTAGACCCTCGTCCCTCCCATGCGTATCGCCGAAGTCATCGGACGCATCACCCTCTCCCGCTGGAACCCGGCTCTGACCGGCGCCCGGTGGCTGGTGGGCGTTCCGTTGTCGCAGGCGGCGCTCGAAGGGGGCGAAGGGGGACGCGGCGAACCGTTCATCATCTACGACCACCTCGGCCCCGGACGCGGATCGCTCATCGCGGTCAGTGAAGGAGTCGAAGCGGCCGTCCCGTTCATGCCGAAGCAGGTCCCGATCGACGCCTACAACGCCGCGATTCTGGACCACGTGGAAATCTATGGAGGGTCGAGGGACTAGTGTCGAGGGTCTAGGGACGGAGGGCAGAACCTACCCTCGCATTCCATGACCGCAAGTCGACACCTGCAGTTCCTTCCCCCTCCGTCCCTCGACCCTAATCCCTCGACCCTGGACCCTCCAATGGCCAGCACCTGGAACGGCGGCATCAACGACCGCAAGCTGAAAGAAGAGATCTGCGAGATCGGTCGCCGGGTCTACAACAAAGGCTTCGCCGCGGCGAACGACGGAAACATCTCGATCCGCGTGGGCGAGAACGAAGTCCTCTGCAGCCCCACGATGATCTGCAAGGGGTTCATGACCCCCGATGACATCTGTGCGGTCGACATGCAGGGGGGCCAGATCGCCGGCAAGCGGAAGCGCACCAGCGAAATCCTGCTGCACCTCGAAATCATGCGGCAGCGGCCCGACGTGAAGGCCGTGGTCCACTGCCATCCCCCGCACGCCACCGCGTTCGCGGTCGCCCGCGAGCCGATCCCGCAGTGCATCCTGCCCGAAATCGAAGTCTTCATGGGCGAAGTCCCGCTCGCCCCGTACGAGACTCCGGGCGGCAGCGCCTTCGCCGAGACGGTCACGCCGTTCCTCAAGTCGACCAACACGATCATCCTGACCAACCACGGCACGGTCAGCTTCGGCAAGACGCTCGAAGAAGCCTACTGGAAGACCGAGATCCTCGACGCCTACTGCCGCATCCTCATCCTGACGAAGCAGCTCGGCAAGCCGGTCGCCTACCTCGATGAGCGGAAGTCGCGCGAACTCCTCGACCTGAAGAAGAAGCTCGGTTTCGACGACCCGCGGTTCCACGTCGAAGACTGTGACCTCTGCAGCAACAGCGCGTTCCGCCAGGGCTACAAGGAAAAGATGCCCGTGACGACCGCCTTCGACGCCCCGCCGTCATTCCCCGGCTACCTCCAGAAGCCGACCTACGAAACCCAATCGGCGAAGGCCGCGGCCCCCGCTACCAATAGCACCCCGGACGTCGAAGCTCTCGTCCAAGCCATTACCGCCCAGGTGCTCGCGGCCCTCGGCTCGTAATCCTGCCCCCCGCGGCAGTAGAAGTCACGCCCACAGAATCATCGCGTCCATTTCTCATTCTGTCCCTGGACCCTCGTCCCTAGACCCTAGACCACTCATGAAAGTCAGCATCATCGGCGGCGGCGGCCTGGTCGGTTCGTGTGCCGCGTTCGCCCTGCAGGCCGGCAAGATCGTCCGCGACATCGCCCTCGTCGACGTCAACCAGGAGCTGTGCGAAGGGCAGGCCCTCGACCTGCTGCACGGCGCCTCGCTGATGGCCGATCAGAAGATCACCGCCAACGGCACCGAGGCGGTGAAGGACAGCGACGTGATCGTCATCACGGCCGGACTGCGGCGCAAGCCGGACGAAAGCCGCCTCGACCTGATCAACCGGAACGTCGAGCTGTTCCGCAAGATTCTCGCCGACGTGAAGAACCACGGCGTGAAGAAGGACGCGATCGTGTTCGTCGTTTCGAACCCGGTCGACGTGCTGACCTATCTCGCCATCAAGGAACTCGGCCTGCCGCCGAAGCAGGTGATCGGCCTCGGCACGGTGCTCGACACGACGCGTCTTCGCAGCATGCTGGCCGCCCGCCTCGACGTCCCCCCGACGCAGGTGCAGGCCACCATCCTCGGCGAGCACGGCGACAGCATGGTCGCCATCTGGTCGGCGGCTCAAATCGGCGGGCTCCCGCTCGACAAGTTCCCCGGCGTCACGCAGCAGCTCATCGCCGAAGTCGAAAAGAAGACCCGCGGCAGCGGGGCGGAAGTGATCAAGAAGAAGGGGGGCGCGGGTTTCGCGGTCGGCGTGTCAATCGCCGACGTGGTCCACAGCATCGCACTCGACCAGCGCCGCATCCTGCCGGTCTCGTCGCTGCAGACGGGCCTCTTCGGCATCCGGGACGTCGCCCTGTCGGTCCCGACGGTCGTCGGCCGCACCGGCGTCATGCAGTGCCTCGAAATCGACCTCTGGCCGAAGGAAAGGATGGCCCTGGTCAACTCGGGCAACGTGCTGAAGGAAACGATCGGCAAGGTGCTGAAGTAAGGTTGACGCCGAACCGCTCTTGATGCAGCGGCTTCAGACCATGACGATAGACGGGTTGAACCCGCCCATCAGATCGTGAGGAGAGTTGCTGAGATGGTGCAACAACTGACGAAGTCTTCTTCCGGAAGCGTCCTGCTTCTCACACCCGAGATCCTTCAGGAATTGGGTTTGCGAGGTGACGAGTCGGTGGAACTGACACTCCGCAGCGGTTCACTGATTGTCACTCCGATTCCTGCGGAATCGAAGGAGCCGCGAGATTTCAATGCGTGTCTTGACGAAGTCGTCGAGACGAGGCGCGAGGTGTTACGGCGGCTCGCTCAATGATCGAGCCCACATTCCTTACGTTGCGTGAAGTTCTTGCCATCCATCAGCGGATGATCGACGAATTCGGCGGGATGCCTGGAGTCGGCGATCAAGGGCTTCTCGAGTCGGCGCTGGCGACGCCACAAACCACATTCGGTGGCCGGTTTCTTCATCCAACAGTTGCGGCGATGGCCGCAGCCTATTTGTTCCATCTCTGCTCGAACCATCCCTTCATGGATGGGAACAAGCGAACGGCCCTGGCCGCAGCGGAAGTCTTCATCAAACGGAATCGGTGTCGCCTGAACGCGACGAACGACGAACTGGAGCGACTGACGCTCTCGGTCGCTGACAGTTCAATGACGAAGGAATCGGTCACCGCATTCTTCAGTGACCGCGTTGAGGCTGAACAAGGGGCTGCTTGATGGGCGCAACGAGGCGATGCGGGTTCGCCAAGGCGACTTCTGCTTCAGGAGGTCACGCATGCAGGTTGACCTGACGCCGACGCTGATCGACATGTATCGGGAGACGTTCGAAGGAGAGGTGAAACAGGGTTGGTGTTGGATTGTGTCTGGCCCAGCCGAGGCCTCGGTCTTCGCAAGCCTGGATGCTCTCACCGCCGATCAGGCTTATGCGGAACCGAAGCCCGGACGGAAGTCGATCGCCGGCCACGCCGCTCATCTTCGATACACGCTCGACCTGACGCTCAAGCGGCTGAATGGAGAGAACCCGACCCCCGACTGGAAGACGAGTTTCGACACCGGCGCGAAGAGCCCGGCGGCATGGGAACAACTGAAAAAGGATTTGCGGACGGCTTACGACGGAGTGTTGGCCTTCTTCGATTCTCTGCGAGAGAAGCCGATCAATAAATGGATCCCCATCCATGCCGTCGGCCTGTCAGCGATGATCGGCCATAACGCCTATCACCTCGGAGCAATCCGGCAGTTGATGCTCGATGTCCGCGATTGAATGCAAACGCGGTGTGTCATGAGGAAGATTGCGATCATCACTGTTGCTCTCGCCTCCCTCGTCGGTGGGGGGTTGGTCGGTCTCCGTCAGTATCAGCGATGGTTGTATCCGTACGGTTCCAGCCACTGCTGCATCAAAGCATTCATGACGTTGTTTCCAGCCTATGCGCACACTCACGACGGGCGTCTGCCTTCCGGCGAGAGCTCTCCGGAAGCTTCCTTGAGCCTTCTCTATCGGGCAGGGCGGGCCGGCGAAGATCGGGATGGAATAGTTCAGATACTTCGTGGCAAAACGGTTCCGACGGAAACGGTGCAGGGCATTCTGGAGTCGGGTGGTCTGCTTTCTCCCGAAACCTGTGGTTGGCACTACGTGGAAGGGTTGACGACGGCCGATGATCCGAACATCGCCGTGATCTGGGACAAGACGCCCGGCCTGTCGCACAACGGCAGGAGAACAAACGATGGCGGCAGGGAAGTTGCCTATCTCGGCGGGGGAACGGACTGGATTCCGGGCGACGAGTGGGAACAGTTCCAGGAAAAGCAGGCACAGTTGCTGGCTGCCAGAACGCAACAAGTTCGCGACAAGCTGAAATAGACCTCTCGATTGATATCCGGCTTCAACAACCGATTGCCAAAACCACCGATGCAGAAATCCCTCGACCAGAAACTCGCCAACATCCACGCCGACCCGCACGGCGCGAAGGACTTCATCCTGGCCGATGCCAAGGACGCCGATATGGCGTTCGGCATCGGAGCGCCCGGATTGTCCCCCGAACGCCACGACGGGGAGCTGCGGTACAAGACGCTGGGGCAGTATCGCCAGCAGATCCGCGAGGTGATCAAGCAGGGGGTCGTCGACATCGTCCTGATGTCGGCCAGCACCAGCGAGCAGCTCGCCATCGAAGAACGGCTGTTCGAGCATTCGCACATCACGCCCGCGTCGCGGGCCAATGACGCGACCGATATCCACCTGCCGCGCGGCGGGCAAGTCCACGCCGCCCCCGCCCGCCCCTTCCGCACCGCCAGCATCGACCACATGCAGTGCGGGAAGTTCGAGTGCGCCCCGGGCGAACGCAAGCTCGGCTCGAACCTCGGGCTCTACTCGGTCACATTCAACAACCGCCTCGAACTCGATCTCGACACGATCACGCAGTTCAAGGAATTCCGCGAAGAGGCCGAGCGCAAGGGCTTCCGCTACTTCCTCGAAATCTTCGACCCCAACACCCAGGACGCGGTGACCGCCGACGTCCTGCCGGGGTTCATCAACGACCTCGTCGCCCGCACGCTCGCCGGCGTCACCAAAGCCGGCCGCCCGCAGTTCCTCAAGATGGTCTATCACGGCCCGAAGGCGATGGAAGAACTCGTCGCCTACGACCCGCACCTCGTCGTCGGCATCCTCGGCGGCGCGGCGGGAACGACGCTCGACGCCTTCACGCTGCTCTATGAAGCGAAGAAGTACGGCGCGCGGGCGGCCCTCTTCGGACGCAAGATCAACCAGGCCGAGAATCAGCTCGCGTTCATTGAATTCCTGCGGCACATCGCCGATGGGGTCATCGAACCGGCCGAAGCGGTGAAGGCCTATCACGCGGTGCTTGAACGTCTCGGCGTCGCCCCGCACCGCACGCTCGAGCAGGACCTGACGCTTCAGACGAACGTGATGAGCTACGGCGGCAGCGGCGTGACGATTTCGATCCCTGCCCCGAAGGAAGGCGAAAAGAGCCAAAGCCCCGCGCCCCCGCAAGCGGTGGGAGGGGTTGACGCAGCCGCTCGCGGCGTAGCGGGGATCGACAAACCGGCTGCGGGCACGGACTCCGCTCCCGACTTTCAGAAGATGTCGTCGGCCGAGCGCGTCGCCTGGCATCGCGAGCGCATCAATCGCAAGTTCGGAGGTTGACGCCGCGCGCCCAGCGGAGAAGCTTGCGTTGGCCACGCCGGTACGGCAAACGCTCCGACTCATCCGCAAACCCCCAGGCTCGCATTCGTCCACGAAAACCCGCTTGATCTGAACGGCGATTCATCGCATCGTAGAACAGATCGGGAACTCTTCTTGGGCCAGGTTGAGCCGAGGCGGGCCGTGACGGATTCAGGCAACGCGCTGATTCGGGTCTTCGTGTCGTACAACCACCGCGAGTACGGTGCGGTCGAGCGGCTGGTCTATGCGCTGAAGGCGGACGATCTCCAGTTCTGGTGGGACCGCGAACTCACCCCAGGCACTCCCTGGCTCAGCATCATCGACCGCGAGATCAAGACCTGCCAGGTCGTGCTGGTCTGCATCGGGCCGGAAGGGATCGGCCCCTGGCAAGGGGATGAGATCCAGATCGCGGCCGACCTCCGGATTCGCAACCCGTCCCTGTTGGTCATCCCTGTCATCCTGCCAGGCGGTGCGGGAAACTGGACGCAGCTTCCGGCGACGCTGCACCTGCGGCATCGCGTCGAATACGTCCGCTCGATCGACGGCGAACCTTCCACCACCGACGTGCTGCGGGCGGCCATCCGGGGTCAGCGCTTGCCCGACCATGGGCCCCCCCGGTCGCTCGATCAGTCTCCGTACCCTGGGCTGGCGAGCTTCGAAGGCAAGGACGAGCTCTACTTTCGCGGGCGTGACGAGCACATCCGACGGCTCCTGGAAAAGCTGTCGCGAGCGACGATCACCGGCGCCGCCGGCCAGGGCGTCACGCGGTTCGTGGCCGTCGTCGGAGCGTCCGGAAGCGGCAAGTCGTCGCTGGTGCGAGCAGGCGTGCTCCCGCGGTTGCGAGGCGGGGCGCTCCCCGGAAGCGCGGACTGGCCGGTCATGGTGTTTCGCCCGGCCGAAATCAGCGTCGACCCGGTCCAGAATCTCGCGGTCGCCATGATGAACGCTCCCGGGCTGATGCCGGCGGGAACGTCGTTGGGAACACTGGTCGACGAACTCCGCTCGCGGGACGACACGCTGCACCTGCACCTCGCCGCAGCGCTGGCCGGAAAGGGCGCCGACCACCGGGCGCTCATCGTCATCGATCAGTTCGAAGAGGTCTTCACGGTCTGCAGCGACGTCGACGCCCAGCGGTCCTTTCTCGACAACATCCTGCGGGCGGCGGCAACCGGCGGCGGGCGAGCGATCATCCTGGTCACGTTCCGGGCCGACCTCTATTCGAGCTGCGCTCTGCATCCCCGGCTCGCACAGGCCATGTCGGACAACCAGGAACTCCTCGGGCCGCTCACCGAGGACCACCTCCGCGATGTCATCGAATGGCCCGCACGGCAGACCGACTGCGAGATCGAGCCCGGTCTGGTCGACCTCCTTGTCGCCGGCATGCGGGGCCAGCCCAACGCCCTCCCGCTGCTCCAGTTCACGCTGCACGAATTGTGGAAGCGCGGCGGCGGCCGGCGATTGTCAATCGAGAACTACAAGCGGATGGGCGAGCTGCACGGCGCCCTCGACCGCGAGGCCGAGCGGGTCTTCGGCTTGCTCGACCCAGTGCAGCAGCGCTGTTGCGAAACCATCTTCCTGCGGCTGATTCAGCCGGGACAGGGGCACGAGGACACCCGCCGCCGGGCGCTCCAGCACGAACTCCAGGGCGCGGCAGACGACCACCAGGCCGCCCTCGTCGTTCTCGAACGCTTCGCCGCCGCCCGCCTCATCTCCTCCGATGCCGACTCGGTGAACTCCAACTCGGCCGGCTTCATCGAGATTGCCCACGAAGCGTTGATCCGGGGTTGGAAGCGGCTTTCCGGATGGATCGATGCCAATCGCGAAGCTCTGCGCGTCCGCATCCAGCTCTCGGACGCTGCCGGCGAGTGGGACTCGCGAGACCGCAACGCCGACCTCCTCTACCACGGCCTGCGACTCGCGGAAGCGGAAGACTGGCGGCGTCGCGGCGCCACCCCGCTGACGACGCTCGAAGCCGAGTTCCTCGACGCATCGATCCGCGAACGCGACGCCGAAAGCCGCCGCAAGGAGAAGCAGCGACGCCGCGAGGTCCGCTTCCTCCGGGCGGTGACGGCTCTCAGCCTCTCGGTCCTGGTGTTCGTCGGTGCGGGCGTCGCCTATGCCGTTTATGCGAGGCGTGCGGCGGCCCGGGCCGAATCGCTCGCCCGAGTGCAAGTGGGGGTGAAGGGGGACGTGGCGGGCCTCGTGGCGCTCGCGGACGAGTCGGCCAGCCACCGCGATGCCGTATTGCAGTGGGTCGACGAGGAGCTCGACCACCAGCGCCCCGGCCGCGAACCGGCGACCGATGCAGACTCCGCGGCCGCCGCACGGCTGCTCCTGCGGCTGCATCTCTTTCGGCTCCTGCTCTTGGATGACGTCACCGCTCCCGAGGCTTCGCGGAGCCGCGATTACGTCTGCACGGCCTGCCCCACCATCTCCTCGGCCGACACACTCGGATTGTGCAGAGCCTTGCGGACCGCGGGTGCCACGCTCGCCCCGCGGTTCTGGACCGACTTCGAATCCATGATCGCCGCGTCGACCGGATCGTCAGGCCGAACCGATTCCGCCGCTTCGCTCCTCTCGACGTCCGACGAAACAAATCGGCAGAAACGAATCCGAATTGTGGCGCTGCTCGCCGCCTTCGATCCGTCCAGCGCGCGATGGAGCGGCGCCGCGGAAGCGATCCTTCAGGACCTGCTCAACGAATCCAACCTGGCCGACCTGACCCACTGGCTGCAGGCCATCCGCCCCATTCAGGAGGCCTTGCAGGCGCCCCTGCTTCAACGATTCTCGACTCCGACGCACGGAACGGGAGAGCAGCACCAGCGAATGATCGACATTGCGGCCTCGCTGACCGAAGCCAATCCGGTCATCCGCGCCAGGCTCCTCGTCGACGCCGACCCCCGCACCTTCGAACGCCTCTTCGACGATCGGCTTCTTGGCGCCTCGGCCGATGCGATCAAGGTCTTTCAGACTTTGATTCCCGCGGAATGGCCTCCACCTCCGTCGACAATCGCCGAGTCCTCGACTGAAGCGCGCGCGGCAAACGAACGCGAAGCGAAGCGGCGAGCGAACGCCGCCGTCGCCCTCGTGCGGCTGGGCCGCGCGGATGCGACTGTCTGGCGGCTGCTCCAGCAGAGCGTCGACAACGAGACGCGAAGCTTCCTCGTTCATCGCTTCGCACAGCTGGGGGCCAACCCCGAAACTCTACTGGAACAATGGAAGGAAGCGCTGAACCTGCAGGACCGGTCGAAAGCACGGGCGTTGGCGCTGGCCCTCGGTGAGTTCCCCGCCGATGCCGTCCCCGACAGCCCATCGAAGAAGGCCCTGCTCGACGACTGCGAGCGACTCCTCGCGCGCGACCCCGACCCGGGACTGCATGCGGCGATCGAGTGGCTGATGAAGAAGTGGAACAGGGCCGCATCGGCGCAGGAAATCGAGCGGCGGCTGCGAGCCGACTATGCCGCTCTGAATGGCTCGGAAGACCGGGAGCGTTTTCTGGCGCGTCGTCGCGGGTGGTACGTCGATTCGATGGGCAACGCGATGACCATCGTCGAGAAGCCCGGCATCGTCATGATCGGCTCCCCCGCGTGGGAGCGCCGCGAAAACCAGGGAAACAAAGGACGCGAAAGTCGCCATCCCTGCCGCATCGATCGCCGCTATGCCATCGGAATGAAGGAGATCACGGTCGGCCAGTTCTCCGAGTTTCTCAAGGAACTGACCGACACCGAGCGTGCCGACTTCAACTTCGACAAGAACTATTCGTACTCCGCGGACTGTCCGATCAACAGCCTCACCTGGTATCTCGCGGCCCGCTACTGCAACTGGCTCAGCGCCCGCGACGGACTCCCCCGCGACCAGTTCTGCTACGCCGACGACTCCGGCTTCGCACCGGGACTCGTTCCAAAGGAAGGGTATCTCTCCCTCGCCGGTTATCGGTTCCCGACCGAGCCCGAATGGGAGTACGCCTGCCGGGCCGGCTCGCACACCACCCGCTACTTCGGCGACTCGGAAGAGCTCCTCGAACACTACGCCCGCTACTCGACATCCACCGCCCGCGAGGCCCTCCGCAATCGCGGCATCCTCCGTTTTCTCGAAGTCGGAGCGCTCAAACCCAACGACTTCGGGCTCTTCGACCCCCTCGGAAACTGCGACGAACTGTGCCAGGAACATTTCGTCGACTGGACCGGCCGCACCGAGCAGGATGAACCCAGGGACGACCGCGAAGACCTCACTCCCGTCGGCTTCGCCGGCGACCAGCGCGTCGCCCGCGGGGGATCGCTGGTCGCCCGCCCCATCTACGTCCGCTGCGCAAACCGTTACACCATTCCCCCCGACACGCGACCGCTGCAAAATCGCAACTGCATCGGCCTGCGGGTGGCCCGCACCCTTCCGCCAGCACAACCGGCGACCGACTCTGTCCCGTGACAATCAAAACCGTACCATGACAGGGTGGCCGGGTCTGAGGCTTTGAAGGCCCGGATCGCGCGTTGCACTTCGACTTCGAACTGTCTCGATTTCGCCACCGCTGGACGCCACCAGGTCTCGTTCCCGCGGCGCGCGATCGACCTGTTCCACGACCGACACGCCTGAAACCCAACAAGCGACAACCATGACTCCCTATGACGCAATCCTGGTCCCCGGCGGCGGTTTGACGGAATCGGGCGTGCCCCATCCCTGGGTCATGGAACGCCTCCGGCACGCCGCCGCGGTCCAGGGCGACTCCCCGATCGTCTGCCTCAGTGCGTTCACCCCGCACAAGCCTCCCCCGTACACGCCGGAAGGCTTCCCCATCTGCGAATCGGCCGCCAGCATGGCGGCCCTCGTCGCCATGGGCGTCCCCCCGGCCCGCATCCTGTCGGAAACCAGCTCGCTCGACACCATCGGCAATGCGTACTTCGCCCGGACGATTCACACGGATGTCAGGGAATGGCGGCGACTGCTGGTCGTCACGTCGAGGTTCCACATGCCGCGAACACGGGCGATCTTCGAGAGCCTGTTCAGGCTTCCCGCACGGGACGGATCCGCGTCCCCTTATCACCTGGAATTCGCCGAAACCCCCGACACCGGAATCGCCCCGGACGATCTCGCCGCGCGCGTTGCCAAGGAAACCCGGAGCCTCGAACAATGGAAGGCCAATACCGATCGCCTCCGCTTCCGCACGCTGCAGGACGTCCACCGCTGGCTCTTCTCCGAACATGACTGCTACGCCGCCGGCCGCCATCCGAGCCGCCATGACGGACAAGTGCGGTCCACCTATTGAATGACGTCGTTCGTCGCGGATGGGTGATTCGTCCAACCCGAGCGATGCACGACGAATTCAGCCGGTCACATCTCCGTTGAAGCCAATCTCCCGGCATCGCGAATCTCGACGAATCGATTAGGATTGGGTGCTGGCGTCGCACTCCGCGCGCCACATCCCACCGAGGACGCGATCACCGATGTCGTATCCGGTCCCGCCCTCAGCCATCTGGCCCGTCCGCCGCGGCGGCCTCTTCCACCGTCTGACGCACCTCGTCGCGACGCTGCTGATCGTGGGGCAGTCCACGGACGCCACGTCGGCCGAGCCGGCTCCACAGATCCGCTTCAACCGCGACGTGCGGCCGATCCTCTCGCAGAAGTGCTTCCGCTGCCACGGCCCCGACCGCGCCGCTCGTCAAGGAGACCTCCGCCTCGATCGCCGCGAAGACGCCGTCTCATCCGGCGCCCTCGTCCCCAGGGATCCCGACGCCAGCGAACTCATCCGCCGCGTCACCGCAAATGACGACCGCGTGATGCCCCCGCACGACTCCGCGCTCACGCTCACCGAGCGCGAAAAGAATCTGCTCCGCCGCTGGATCGCCCAGGGCGCCGAATACGAACCCCATTGGTCGCTCGTCCGCCCTGTCGCCACACCCGTTCCCTCGACCGCCGCAAATTCCGCAAGCAACCCCATCGATCGCTTCGTCGTTGCGTCGCTCGAACCGCGCCGCCTCACTCTCTCCCCTCCCGCTAACTCTGCAACGCTCCTGCGGCGAGTCTCGCTCGCATTGACCGGCCTGCCACCCTCGCCGCAAGACCTCGACGCCTTCCTCGCCGACCCCGCGCCCGACGCCTACGAGCGGGCCGTCGATCGACTCCTCGCGTCGCCACGCTATGGCGAACGCATGGCCGCTGTCTGGCTCGACGCCGCCCGCTACGCCGACACCAACGGCTACTTCGGCGACAACCCGCGGCAGATCTGGCCCTGGCGCGACTGGGTCATCAACGCTTTCAACCGCAATCAAGCCTTCGACCAGTTCACCATCGACCAACTCGCCGGCGACCTCCTTCCCAATCCCACGCTCGATCAGAAGGTCGCGACCGGCTTCAACCGCAACCACACGGTCACCGATGAGACGGGCGTCATCGATGAAGAGTACCGCGTCGAATATGTCGCCGACCGCCTCGAAACCACCGGCACCGTCTGGCTGGGCCTCACCATCGGCTGCGCCCGCTGCCACGACCACACGTACGACCCCCTCACCCAGCACGACTACTACCGCCTCTTCGCATTCTTCAACAACGGCCCCGAAACGGGACTCGCCGTCGCCCACGACCCGCCCCCCACGCTCGACCTCACCACCCCCGAGCAGCACGCCGAACTCGCCCGCCTCGCCGCCGTCCGAACCGAAGCGGACGCCGCGCTCGAACGCCTCACACAGTCACTCAGAGCCGACATGACCGAGTGGGAGCCGAAGGCCGCCGCGGCGCTCACCATCCCGACAGACCGCCTCGCCGCCCACATCGATTTCGAGCCCCCTGCACCCGCCGCGCCCCAACCCCTTCAGCCCACTCCCCAGGGAAGCGACCCCGTCTTCGAAGCGGGCATCGTGGGACAAGCGGCCCTGCTCGACGGAATGCGGTCCTTCGAACTCCCGCACGACGTCCTCCCCGACCTCAACCAGCCCTGGTCGCTCGGCCTGTGGATCAAGCCGACCGGCTCGCTCAATTGCGTCCTGTCGAAAACCGAATTGACCGAAACGCGACGCGGCATCGAACTCCTCTGGTCCAAAGGCCGCCTCAAGCTCAACCTCATCCATCGCTGGGGAAGCGACGCGATCGAACTGGCGACCAAAGCCCCCCTCACAAAGGCCGGATGGCACCACGTCGTCATCCAGCACGACGGTTCCCGCCGTGCGGCCGGAGTCCGCATCGTCGTCGATGGTGCAGCGGCCGAGCTGAAGATCGAACGCGACACCCTCACCGGTTCCCTCAACAACGACCAGCCGCTGCGCCTCGGTCGCCGCGACAATGGCCTCGGTTACTACGGCCACCTCGATGACCTCCGCATCTTCCACCGCATCGTGACGGCCGACGAAGCATCGCGCTGGTTCTGGAGCGACCGACTCCGCGGTATCCTCTCCGTCCCCGCCGACAAGCGCGACGCCGCCGCCCAGGCCACCCTCCGCGACTACTACATCAACCACATCGCCGACACGTCCGCCCGCACCACCATCCGTCAAACCCTCGACGCCCGCGCCGCCGAGCAGGCCTTCCGCACTGCACTCCCCAAGACGCTCATCATGCAGGAGCGCCCCGAGCCGCGCGCCACCCACGTGCTTCAGCGCGGCGTCTACAACCAGCCCGGCGACCCGGTCACCGCCGGCTTCCCGCAGGTCCTCGCCGCGCAACAACCCAACCCTGCGTCAGACGCCCCCCGCACCCGCCTCGACCTCGCCCGCTGGATCGTCTCCCCCGACAACCCGCTCACCGCCCGCGTCACCGTCAATCGCCTCTGGCAGATCGCCTTCGGCGAAGGGCTCGTCAGAACGACCAACGACTTCGGCTCGCAGGGCGAACCTCCGACGCACCCGGAACTCCTCGACTGGCTCGCCCGGCGACTCATCGCCAGCGGATGGGACGTGAAGGCCACGCTGCGGCTCATCGTCACCAGCGACACCTTCCGCCAGTCCTCCATTCCCAGTGCGGAACTGCTCGCCATCGACCCCGACAACCGGCTGCTCGCACGCGGCCCGCGGTTCCGCCTCTCCGCCGAAATGATCCGCGACCAGGCGCTCGCCGTTTCCGGACTGCTCGTCGAACACGTCGGCGGCCCGTCCGTGAAGCCATGGCAACCGCCAGGACTCTGGGAAGCGGTCTCCTACGACGGCGACGCCAGCTACATCCCCGATAAAGGGAGCGGCCTCTGGCGGCGCAGCCTCTATTCCTACTGGAAGCGCCAGGCCCCGCCCCCCGACCTCCTGATCTTCGACGCCCCCACGCGTGAAACCTGCGCCGTCAGCCGCCCCCGCACCAACACCCCTGCCCAGTCCCTCGTCGTCCTGAACGATCCGTCCTACGTCGAAGCCGCCCGCACCCTCGCCGCCACAACCCTCACCTCGACGAGGGAACGCAACGCGACGGATCGCGACCGCCTCCACCAAGCCTTCCGCCGCGCCACCTCCCGCCCACCGGACGACCGTGAGTCCAACATTCTCCTCCAGCTCCTCGACCGCCAGCGCCGTCGATTCGCAAGCGACCCAGCGTCCGCAAAAACCTTCATCGCCTCACCGCTCACCAACGCCATGCGCACCTCCCCTCAAGCCAGCACGGCCGATGCCATCGAACTCGCCGCCTGGACCGCCGTCGCCCAGACGATTCTCAATCTCGACGAAACCCTGACCAGCCGATGACGATGCTTCCCTTCCACTCCTCATCGCACACGCGACGTCAGTTCTTCGGCCGCACCTCCACCGGCCTGGGAGCCGCCGCCCTCGCCACGCTCCTCAGCGACTCCACGCGCGCCGCCGACCCCCACTCACCCGCCGCTCCCCACGCCGCGCCGAAAGCAAAGCGCGTCATCTCGCTCTTCATGCATGGCGGCCCCTCACAGCTCGACCTCTTCGATCATAAGCCCGACCTCCGCAAGCTCCACGGAACCGAACTCCCCGCTTCCGTCCGCGGGGCGCAGCGGCTGACCGGCATGACCAGCGGCCAGAAGTCGCTCCCCGTTACCGCGTCTCTCTTCCACTTCCAGCGGCACGGTCAAAGCGGCGCGACCCTCAGCGAACTTCTCCCTCATCTGGGTAAAGTCGCCGACGACCTCTGCATTGTCCGCTCGATGCACACCGAGGCCATCAACCACGACCCCGCCGTCACGCTCCTGCAGACCGGCCACCAGCAACCCGGCCGCCCCAGCTTCGGCTCCTGGCTCAGCTACGGCCTCGGCACCGAGAACCACAACCTTCCCGCCTTCGTCGTCCTCCTCTCGCGCGGCAGCGCCGCCCGCCCCGCCGATCCCCTCTACGCCCGCCTCTGGGGCTCGGGCTTTCTCCCCTCAAACCACCAAGGCGTCAGCTTCCGCTCCTCCGGCGATCCCGTCCTCTACCTCTCGAACCCTGACGGCCTCACCGCCCCCGCCCGCCGTGACCAGCTCGACGCCCTCGGCGATCTCAACCGCCTCGCGAACGCCCGGCAGCTCGACCCCGAAATCGAGACCCGCATCGCCCAGTACGAGATGGCCTACCGCATGCAGACGTCGATCCCCGAGCTGACCAGCTTCGCGGAAGAGACGCAGCACACGCTCGACGCCTACGGCCCGCAATCACGCGTTCCGGGTACGTTCGCCGCCAACTGCCTCCTCGCCCGGCGGCTGGCCGAGCGGGGCGTGCGGTTCATCCAGCTTTATCACCGCGGATGGGACCAGCACTACAACCTCCCCAGCGACTTGCGGCTGCAGTCGCAGGACGTCGACCAGCCGTGTGCGGCACTGCTGATGGATCTCAAGCTGCGAGGCCTGCTCGACGACACGCTCGTCCTCTGGGGGGGCGAATTCGGCCGCACCACCTACAGCCAAGGGAAGCTCGAAGCGACCAACTACGGCCGCGACCACCACGGCGGCTGCTTCACGATCTGGCTGGCCGGCGGCGGAGTGCGCGGCGGCATCACGTACGGCGAGACCGACGACGTCAGCTACAACGTCACTCGCGACCCCGTCCACGTCCACGACCTGAACGCGACGCTCCTCCACCTGCTCGGCATCAACCACACTCGGCTCACCTATTCCTTCCAGGGCCGCGACTACCGCCTCACCGACGTGCACGGCCACATCGTCGACGGCCTGCTGGCCTGAGCGATTTCGGCCGGAAGGGCCGTCACTCTCTTCGAACGCAGCGCGGCGAGCGCCCCCAATTCTTTCAACGTTTGCTCCCGCCCTTTCGACGAAGCATGGAAATCATGCGGAGCCCGTCGCCTCACTCAAACGTCAGCACGCCGAAAAACTTCGGCAGATGAAACTGCGGATCCGCATTCCCAACGGGCGACCACGTCAGCCAGTGCGGATGGCTCGATTCGTCCGCACATTTATAGAAGTTGGCCCGCCATGTCACCCCCGGCCGCGGCCGCTCGATCTTGATCAACCGCTCGATCACGCGAAACGGAATCTTGTATTCCAGGGTCCACGTCGTCGGCTTCGCGATCTCCGGGTCGATCGGACCCTTCAGCGAGCTGGCCGTGGTCATGCTCGCGAAGTCCTCGTCCGTGAACGCGTCCTCCTTCGCACCGGCGACGTGCGCTCCGAACAGCTTCACCCCGTGACAGTTCGTCTCCAGGTTGAAGTACCCGCGCTCCGCCGGATCACCCCCCGGCGTGAAGAAGAACTCGACGCAACTGTCGCGCCACACATCCTGCATGTGCTTCGTCCGCTTCCCCAGCACATAATTGTCTTCGACGCGCCAGATGAGATAGATCGCCTCGTCGTCATAGGCGACCCGCGCCTGGGCCTTCGGCTGGTGCTCGGGCTCGCGCCCCATGTAGTACTCGATTGTCAGCGGCGGCACGTCCTTCCACGCGGCCTTGTCCCAGTCCGCATCGATCTTTGGATTCGCCGCCATCCGCCGCACGCGATACGTGTTGGCCTTCACTGGCGGCAACGTCGCCCACCGCACCCGCTTGCTCTCCGCGGGTGGAACGGCATCCGCGGGCTTTTCATCAGGACCGGAGAAGCCTGCTGCCAATGCCACGACACTCATGAAGACGCTCTGCATTCCGCCCTCGCGATCGGGAAGTCAACGCCATGCCTCAACCGCCGCAGCGGAGAGCATATCAACTCGCTTGGAGCGACGGCAAAGCCCTTTGAGTCCAGGACGGCGCAACGTCCAGCCACACCAATTGCCGCTGGTGCTTGCTGGATCGCTTCCGAGGGCTCGAACGCACTCGTTCAATTCCATGGAACCATCTGATCACATCGTGATAGACTCGTGCAGAGACCTTGCTGCTTGCGACCGCAACGGCGTCTCACCCGCATTCGATCATTTGTCGGGATGCGCTCCATGCTGCGATTCGTCCTCTCGGCGTTGATCCTCCTCGTCGTCATGTCGACGTCCGAGACAAGATCCCTCGGTGAAGATCCGAAGCCGTGTGCGGGTCCGAACTGCTTCAGCTCGGCCGACGCGTGGTTCGCCCGCGAAGTCTGGACGAAGATCGGCTCGCAGTCGTGCCTCACCTGCCACAAGGCGGGGGGCGATGCCGAAAAGAGCGAGTTCGTCCTCCGCGACCCCCGCCGCGCCGACGAATCCGCCCAGGCCGAAGTCCGCCGCCACAATCGCGACGCCTTCCTCAAGATCGCACGCCAGAAGGAAGGCGACGACTCCCGCCTCCTCCTCAAGGTTACCGGCAAGCTCGACCACGGCGGCCAGGACGTCCTCAAGCCGAACTCCACCGGCTACGGCATCCTCGCCGAGTTCGTCCGCCGCGTGAACGCCCCGCCCGGCGAACCCGCCCCCGCAGCCGCTCCCCCCGTCAGCGGCCCCCCCTTCTTCGAAGGGGTTACGATGCTCGACGACCGCCGCCTGCTGCGGCGCGTCACCCTCTCGCTCGCCGGCCGCCTCCCCACCGCCGACGAACGCACCACCCTCGAAACCAAAGGCCTCTCCGCACTCCCCACCCTCATGGACCGCTTGCTGCAGGAAGACGCCTTCTACACACGTCTCCGCGAAGCCTTCAACGACATCTTCCTCACCGTCGGCTATGCGGACGGCGCCGAGTCGGCCCTCTCCTACGAGCACTTCAGCACCACCCGCCACTGGACCCAGAACTACGACCTGAGCCACATCAAGGACGAAAAGGAGCGCCGCCAGGCCGGCTACAAGCTCGCCAACGACTACCGCGCCGCCCTCTTCGGCGAGCCGATGAAGCTGGTCGAGCATATCGTCCGCAACGACCGCCCCTTCACCGAGATCATCACGGCCGACTACATCATGGTCAGCCCCTACACCGCCCGCGGCTATGGCATCTTCGACAAGATCAAGGACCGCTTCAAGAACATCGACGATCCCTTCGAGTACATCCCCGTCACACTCCCCGCGCTTGTCGGACGCAACAAAAGCCAGAACCAGGAATCCCCCACCGGCAACTACCCGCACGCGGGCCTCCTCAGCACGTTCCAGTACATGCGGCGTTACCCCACGACCGAAACGAATCGCAATCGCCTCCGCGCCCGCATGTACATGCAGCACTTCCTCGGCGTCGACGCCCTCGAACTCGCCGCCCGCGTCTCCGACGCCGCCGAGGCCACCGCGAAATACGAAATCCCCACCATGCAGGCGGCCGAGTGCGTCGTCTGCCACAAAACCATCGACCCGATCGCCGGCGTCTTCCAGGACTACTACAGCTTCGAAGGAGTCTTCGGCCCGCGGAAGGACGGCTGGTACAAGGACATGTTCGGCCCCGGCTTCGAAGGAGAAGACCTCCCCAAAGACGAAAAATGGCGTTCACTCCAGTGGCTGGCCGAACGCACGGCGAAGGACCCACGCTTCGCCGTCGCGATGGTCGAGCACGGTTACTACGTCCTCACCGGACGCAAGGTGCTCCTCCCTCCCACGGAACTCGACGACCCGCTCTACAACGCCCGCCGCCGCGCCTACGACGAGCAGCGCCGCGAAATCGACCGCATCGCCGCCGCCTTCACGAAATCGAACTTCAACTTCAAGACGGTCCTCAAGGAGTGGGTCCTCTCCGACTTCTACCGCGCCGACGGCCTCGCCACCGCCACGAAAGATCCCGCACGCCTCGCCGAACTCAACGACGTCGGCGTGGTGCGTCTCCTCGCCCCCGAGCAGATCGAACGCAAGGTCGAGGCGATCTTCGGCGAGCGCTGGGGCCGCCTGACCGAACAACTCGCGATGCTCTACGGCGGCATCGATTCGCAGGAAGTGACCGAGCGCGCCACCGACCCCAGCGGAGCGATGGGCGCCATCCAGCGCACCCTCGCGAACGACGTCGCCTGCAACCACACCCTCCGCGACTTCGTCCGCCCCGCCACCGAGCGCAAGCTCTTCCCCCACGTCGAACCCGACACAGTCCCCGGCAAGTCTCCCGAAGGGGATGCCGCCATCCGCCGCACCATGGCCCACCTCCACGAACTCGTCCTCGGCCGCCACGACGCGGCCGACTCCCCCGAGATCGACCGCACATTCCAGCTCTTCTCGGGCATCATCGAAGATGCGAAGCAGCAGAAAGGTCTCGACCCGCGCGAGAGCTATTACTGCCGCCACAAGATCCCCGAGGCCCCCAACGACCGCGACTACACGATCCGCGCCTGGCGCGGCGTCCTCACCTATCTGCTGCGCCGGCAGGAGTTCCTCTATGAATAATCCCACCCGCCGCGACTTCCTCCGCTGTTGCGGGCTCGCCGGCCTCGGCGTCGCACTCCCCATCACACGCCCCGAATCGACCCGCGCCGCGGAAGAAGACCGTCCCTACGGCGGCCCCTACTATGCCGTCTTCAATGCCAGCGGCGGCTGGGACACCACCTATCTCATGGACCCCAAGGGGATCAATGAGATCAACCGCCTCTATAAGGAAGGTGACATCCTCACGCACGGCGCGCACCGCTTCGCCCCGACGGAGAAGCACAAAAGCGGCGGCATGAGCAACGAGGAGTTCTACAAGGAATTCGGCAGCGACCTCCTCGTCTTCAACGGCCTCGATTACTCGGTCAACAACCATTCGCCCGGCGCCCGCTACATGGCGACCGGCAAGCTCGACAGCCTGGCCTACCCCACGTTTGCCGCCCTCGTCGCCGCCTGCCAGGGCCCCACCTGCCCGCTCGCCTATCTCACCTTCGGCAACTACTCGACGACCGGCAACCTCGTGGCGATGGCCCGCGTCCCCTACCTCCCTTCGCTGCAGCGTCTCGCCAACGCCGACTCGGTCGAAGGCAACCCCCGCGCCCCCTATCACGACGGCTTCGCCCTCGACCGCATCGAGCAAGCCCTGGCCGACGAGCGCAAGACCCGCACATCCGAACCCCAACTCCCAAGGCTTGAGCGCGCTCAAAGCATGCTCTACGCCGCCCAGCTCAACTCGAAAGCCTTGCAGCGGGTCACGCCGCACCTCCCCAAAGACACTCCCAAAGAGCGGATGTCGCAACAGGCCGAAATCGCGCTCGCGTCCTTCAAGGCGGGCGTGTGCGTCTCCGCGAACCTCACGATCAGCCAGTTCGACAGCCACGCCAACAACGACCCCGACCAGATGAAGCTCATCCCCGAGTTCCTGGCGGGCATCGCCTACACGATCCGCCGCGCCGAAGAACTCGGCATCCGCGACCAGCTCGTCGTGATCGTGCAGAGCGAGATGGGCCGCACCCCCACCTACAACAAAGGCAACGGCAAAGACCACTGGTCGGTCGGCTCGATCATGTTCCTCGGCCGCGGCATCAAGGGAAATCGCGTCCTCGGCGAAACCGACGGCGGCCAGCTCACCGTTCCCTTCGATCCCGTGTCACTCGCCGTCAATCGCGACAAGGGAATCCGCGTCCGTCCCGAGCACATTCACACCGCCCTGCGCGAACTCGCCGGCATCAGTGACCACCCCTTCAGCAAGCGCTTCCCGCTCGGTGTCAGTCCCGCAGAACGGCTCCAGAACTTCTGGGGCGAAAAGGGTTGATCTTCTCCGTTGCTCAGCCCAGCCGATGGCGAGTCTCTCTCTGTATTCTCCGTGCGATGTGAGAGTCGGTCACAAAGCAACGGATCCAGATCGGACGATTTAGCGCACGGATGCTGGGCGCGGGCGAAAGCTAACTGAAGAACCTCATTCCGATTTTTCGGAACGGGACACAACACAGACTCATTATGAGGCACGCGCTGCCTGCGGAATCATCATTCGCGCGCCGATCTCCGGCGACGAAGCGATCAAAGGAACATGAAATCTCCTGTCGAATGCATCAGTCAAATCGAGACACATTCATAGGGATATCACTGAGATTCCTGATGCAGAGAATCCGGTGCGCGACCGGTCGACAACGCGGCGATCTCAACTAGAATCGCGTGTGTCGTTTGAATGCGCCTCTGAGTGAGGCCAGTGGATCGCGCGTCGCGGCGCTCGCGGGCGATCAGGGATGCGAATACTGCCAGGTTGTCATGCCGCAGATTTTCCATCCGAGCATGAACACGCTCTCGCGCGTGAGCATCTTCGGATTCCTCTTTATCGTTGCGGGGGCCGTCGGACTGGCCGCCAGTCTGTCGCGGTCGCCGTACGCGACCGAGGCGGGCGTCATCCGCTCACAGCCCGTCCCCTTCAGTCACCGGCATCACGTCGGTGATGTCGGCATCGATTGTCGCTACTGCCATCAATCGGTCGAGTCCGAAGCCTTCGCCGGCATTCCTGCCACGTCGGTCTGCATGGACTGCCACTCGCAGCTCTGGACCGAAAGCGAAATGCTCGCCCCGGTCCGCAACAGCTACCGCACCGGCAAGCCGCTCGAATGGGTCCGCGTCCACGACGTCCCCGACTTCGCCTACTTCCATCACGCCATTCATATCAAGAAGGGCGTGGCGTGCGAGACCTGTCACGGCCGCGTCGACGACATGCCGCTGACGTGGCGCGAGTCCACGCTCCACATGGAGTGGTGCCTCGATTGCCACCGCAATCCCGAGAAGTACGTCCGCCCGCGCGACCAGGTCTTCACGATGGGCTTTGAGCGCAAGGAGGGGATGCCGACCGGCGAAGAGCTCGTGAAGTTGCACCAGATCGAAAGCCGCACCGACTGCTCGACCTGCCACAGGTGATCGAGCGAGCTGGTGGTTTCGGTTCAACGTTTGCCACGGTTCCGCAAAGGGGAGCTGAGTTCATGAGTCACGACGGGGAATTGATCGAGCTCGACCGGCCTTCCAGCCGACCGCGCTTCTGGCGGAGCCTGGAAGAACGCGCCGGCTCGGACGAGTTCCTCGCCGCTGTGCATCGTGAGTTCCCCGTTGACGCCTCGGTCTGGAACGACGACACATCCCGCCGCGCCTTCCTCCAGCGAATGGCCGCCTCTCTGGCACTTGCGGGCATGGCAGGCTGCGCGCGGCAGCCGGACGAAACCATCGTTCCCTACGTCAATCAGCCCGAGAACATCGTCCCCGGCCGCCCGCAGGTCTTTGCCTCGGCAATCCCCGAACCGGGTGGCGCCATCGGCGTCCTGGTGAAGAGTCACACCGGCCGCCCCACGATGCTCGAAGGGAATCCGAAGCATCCCGCGAGCCTCGGCGCAGCGGGATGTTATGCCCAGGCATCGCTCCTCGAACTCTACGACCCCGATCGCTCGCAGACCGTCCGCCGCAACGGACGCATCAGCAATTGGACGTCATTCTCCACGGAGTTCACCAAGCGTCTCAAAGTCCTCCGCAGCCACGAGGGGGCAGGCCTTGCGATCCTCACGGGCGAGATCACGTCCCCCACGCTGCTCGATCAGCTGAGCCGCCTCCTCGAAGCCCTTCCGCAAGCCACCTGGCACGTCCACAATCCGCTCGCCGACGACACACGCCGCGGCACCGCACAGGCCTTCGGCAGCCCGCTCGTCCCGCGCTATCACCTCGAAAACTCCGACGTCGTCGTCTCGTTCGACGCCGACTTCCTCGGCCTCGGTGCGGCCCGCCTGCGTCTCGCTCGCGAGTTCTTCAAGCGACGCCAGAGCGGTGAAGACGGCACGTTCTCGATGAACCGCCTCCATGTGGCAGAGGTCGCACCGACCATTACCGGAGCCCGCGCCGACCATCGTATCCCGGCCTCGACGAAGCGGCTTGGCGTGCTGCTGGCCCGCGTCGCCGGCGATCTCGGCGTCGAAGTCCCCGCGGCCCTCAAAGGCAAGGGCAACCTTTCCGACAATGAGAAGAAGTGGGTCGCAGGCGTCGTCGCCGACCTGCGCGGCGCAGGAAAGAACGGCGTCGTGATCGTCGGAGGCAACCTCTCTCCGGCGCTCCAGTCGCTCGGCTATGCCCTCAACGCGAAGCTGGAAAATCTCGGCTCGGCCATCACCTTCGTCAAGCCGATCGATCAGCCCGCCGACCGCGCCCCGCAATCGCTGGCTGACCTCAACAAGGCCATCGATGCGGGCAAGGTCGAGACGCTCGTGGTGCTTGGCACGAACCCGATCTACGACGCCCCGGCGGATCTCCACTTCGTCGATTACCTCGCCCGCGTCCCTTACACAGTCCAACAGGGCCTGGCGTTTGACGAAACCGCAGCCCGCTGTCTGTGGCATGTCCCGCTCGCTCACCCGCTCGAATCATGGGGCGACTGCCGCGGCGAAGACGGGACCGCCAGCCTCATTCAGCCGTTGATTGCTCCGCTCCACGAAGGCCGCAGCGCGCACGACCTCTTCGGCCTGATGCTCGACGAGCCCGGCCTGAGCGACCTTGAAACAGTCAAGGCGTTCTGGAAGCGCCAGCAGGGGAACGCGACCGACATCCAGTTCCAGAACTTCTGGAACCGCTCGCTGCACGAAGGCATCGTCGCCGACAGCGCCGCCGAGTCGGTGCAGGTCACGCTCAGCGGCGACTGGGCCAGCGTCGAAGGCACCCGCCCCACCGATCCGGACGAGAAATCGGGCGGACCGCTCGAACTCGTCTTCCGCCCCGACCCGCACATCCTCGACGGCCGCTACGCCAACAACGGCTGGCTCCAGGAACTTCCACGCCCGCTCAACAAGCTGACGTGGGGCAACGCCGCCTGGATCAACCCCGAAGAAGCCGACCGCCGCATACTCAAGACCGGCGATGTCATCGAGCTCGAAGCCGAAGGCCGCCGCATCCGCATCCCCGTCTGGGTGATGCCGGGCCAGCCTGCCGACGTCATCAGCGTCTCCCTCGGCCACGGCCGCAAGCAGGCCGGACGCGTCGGCAATGATGTCGGCGTCGACGTCTTCCCGCTCCGCACCACCTCCACCCTCTGGTCTTCGTCCTGCACGATCAGGCCGACGACCGAGCACGTGCAGCTCGCGACGACGCAGATGCACCAGATGCTCGAAGGGGAAGGCATCATCCGGACCGGCACTCTCGAAGAGTTCCGTGCCCACCCCGAGCATCCCGTGTTCATGTCGGCCGGCGCGCACCATCACGGCGGGCATGGCGAAGGGGGCCAGCTCCCCACCCTCTACCCTGAGTGGCCCAAGAAGGGCGAGCAGTGGGGCATGGCGATCAACCTCGCCACCTGCATCGGCTGCAACGCCTGCACCATCGCTTGTCAGGCAGAAAACAACATCCCGATCGTGGGGCCCGAGCAGGTCATTACCGGCCGCGAGATGCACTGGATCCGCGTCGACACCTACTTTGCGGGTGAAGTCGCCGAGCCCGACGTTCACTTCCAGCCCGTCCCCTGCATGCACTGCGAGCATGCCCCGTGCGAAGTCGTCTGCCCCGTTGCGGCCACCACGCACAGCCACGACGGCCTCAACGAGATGACCTACAACCGCTGCATCGGCACGCGGTACTGCTCGAACAACTGCCCCTACAAAGTCCGCCGCTTCAACTTCCTCGACTACCACGAAGAGACCAAATCGCTCCCGATTCTCCAGCTCGGACAGAACCCCGAGGTCACCGTCCGCAGCCGCGGCGTGATGGAGAAGTGCACCTACTGCGTGCAGCGGATCTGGAACGCCCGCATCGACTCGCAACTCGAAGAGCGAAGCCTCAAGGACGGCGACGTCATCACCGCCTGCCAGGCTGCCTGCCCCACGGAAGCCATCGTCTTCGGCGACGTCAGCGATCCCAACAGCCGCGTCTCGAAAGCCAAAGCCGGCTCGCTCAACTACGCCCTCCTCGGCGAGCTCAACACCCGACCGCGAACCACCTACTTGGCCGACCTCCGCAACCCCCGTCCGAAAGAAGAGGAGTCCGCGACCAGTTGAAGACTATTTGAGCAGACGAACGCATATCTCATTTTCTTTACGCCGAAGGCGTTATACGCAGTAGCCCACGGTCGCGAACGCAGTGAGCGCACCCTGGGTAGTAACGAAGAGAAAACACCAACCCCAACGGGGTTGTACAAGCCGTGTGCGAAGTGGAACGGAATGTAGTACCCCGTTGGGGTACCGAAGAATCATCGGGCGTAACCCAGGGTGCGCTCGCCAAGCCTCGCGACCCTGGGCTACTGCGTGCAACGCCTTCGGCGTACAGAACGAAATTGACGCGATGGACTTCATCAACCCCGAACGACGGAATGTCTTGAATCCCTGATTTCACTTTGCGTGCTTCCTTTGCGACCTCTGCGTCTTTGCGTCAGATGATTTCCATCTTCCTGTTCGTGCTCTGTGACTCTCCTCGCCTGACGATCTTTTCGTGACGGACCCGATGTCGAAGCCCGATCCCCACGCCCCCCCCACCATCCATTCGGTGAACGATCAGATCAGCTCGATCGTGCTCACCACGCGCACGCCGCGCGGATGGTACTTCGGCCTGGCGATCGGTTTCGTGCTGCTCAACGTCATGCTGCTGAGCATCGGCGTGCTGCTTCTGAAAGGGGTCGGCATCTGGGGCATCAACACCCCCGTCGGCTGGGGCTTCGCGATCGTCAACTTCGTGTGGTGGATCGGAATCGGCCACGCGGGAACGCTCATCTCGGCGATTCTGCTCCTGTTCCGCCAGGAATGGCGCACCTCGATCAACCGCTTCGCTGAGGCCATGACGCTGTTCGCGGTGGCGTGTGCGGGGATCTTCCCGCTGCTGCACGTCGGCCGCCCCTGGTACGCCTATTGGCTGTTCCCGTACCCGAACACCATGGATCTCTGGCCGCAGTTCCGCAGTCCGCTGCTGTGGGACGTCTTTGCGGTTTCGACGTACGCCACCGTCTCGCTGATGTTCTGGTATGTCGGCCTGATCCCCGACCTCGCCACCCTCCGCGATCGCACGAAGAGCCGCTTCGCCCAGATCGCCTACGGCTTCCTCGCGATGGGTTGGCGTGGATCGGCCCGCCACTGGAAGCGCTACCAGGACGCCTACCTCCTGCTCGCCGGCATCGCCACGCCGCTCGTGGTCAGCGTGCATACCATCGTCAGCTTCGACTTCGCCGTGGCCCAGGTCCCCGGCTGGCATGCGACGATCTTCCCGCCGTACTTCGTGGCGGGGGCCATCTTCTCGGGCTTCGCGATGGTTCTCACCCTCGCGATCCCTCTCCGCTACGCCTACAACCTGCACCCCTTCGTCACCGACAAGCACCTCGACAACATGGCGAAGGTCATGCTGGCCGCGGGGCTCATCGTCGCCTACGGCTACGTCTTCGAGAACTTTTCCGCGTGGTACTCCAACCACACCGCCGACCTCGAAATGATCGAGAACCGCCTCTTCGGCCCCTACGCCTGGTCGTTCTGGTCGCTGATGCTGTGCAACATTCTCGTCCCGCAGCTCCTCTGGTCGCGGGCCGTCCGCAAGAACCCGTACATGCTCTTCTTCATTTCGATCGTCATCAACATCGGGATGTGGCTCGAGCGCTTCGTGATCGTCGTCACCAGCCTCCACCACGACTATCTCCCGTCGTCGTGGGGCATGTACTACCCGACAAAATGGGACTGGGGTCTCTACATTGGCACGATGGGACTGTTCGCGTCGCTGCTGTTCATCTTCATCCGCATCCTGCCGATGATTTCGATCTTCGAGATGCGTGAGTTGGTGCACGAGAACCACGACAACCACGAAACGGAGGCTCCATGAGCGACCCCCTCCGATATGGGCTGCTCGCCGAGTTCGAGGACGCCGAGAGCCTCGTCCATGCGGCCCACGAAATCACCGAGCGCGGCTATTGCCACGTCGACGCCTACTCGCCGTTCCCCGTCCACCACCTGGCCGAGGCCCTCGGTTTCCATCGCTCGCGGATGGCGCTGGTCGTGCTCGTCGGAGCGATCTGCGGGCTCATCGGCGGCTACGGCATGCAGTACTGGATGGCCGCGGTCGACTACCCGCTCAACATCGGCGGCCGCCCCGCCCACAGCTGGCCGGCGTTCATCCCAGTCACTTTCGAACTCACGATTCTCGCGGCCGCCCTGTCGGCCGTGCTCGGCATGCTGGCCCTCAACGGCCTCCCCCGCCCGCACCATCCCCTCTTCGCCATCGACGCCTTCAAGCGGGCGAATCAGGACGGCTTCGTCCTCTGCATCGAATCCACCGATCCGATGTTCGACGAAGGAAAAGTGCGGGAACTGCTCCGCGACCTGCACGCGAAGGAGGTGTGGGATGTCCCCGCGGATGCCTGAACTCCCAACGTCTGAAATCTCAACTACGGAAATCTCAACTCCGGCAGTCAGTACGCCAGAAGCGTTGTACTCCAAAGCCCAGGGTCGCGAACGAAGTGAGCGCACCCTGGGTCAGCACAACCAACAACCGCCAACCCCAACGGGGTTGTACAAGCAGCGTGCGATGGGAACGGAATGTAGTACCCCGTTGGGGTACCGGATCATCGTCGGGCGTAACCCAGGGTGCGCTCGCCAGGCCTCGCGACCCTGGGCTGTTGCGTGCAACGCCTTCGGCGTAAGGCCTTCACAACACGTGAAGACGTTCGGAATTTGCTGCGCCGGCCTGCTTCTCGCGGTGCTGTCGCTGACGGGCTGCACGCAGGAGATGGCCAACCAGCCGCGCGTCGATGCTCTCGAAGGGAGCGCCTTCTTCGCCGACGGTCTCGGCGCCCGCCCGCAGATCGCGGGCACGGTCGCCCAGGACCAGTGGGTCGAAGAGGGACAGGTCGAAACCGGCAAGGAAGACGACGGCAAGCCGATCGCGAAGATTCCTCTCGAAGTGACGACCGAGTTGCTCGAGCGAGGCCAGCAGCGATTCAACATCTTCTGCTCGCACTGCCACGGTAAGGCCGGCCACGCCGACGGCATGGTAGTCCAGCGCGGCTTCCCGAAGCCCCCGTCCTATCACATCGACCGCCTGCGGGACGCCCCCGACGGCCATCTCTTAGCCGTGATCACCGATGGCTTCGGCAAGATGCCGTCACTGAGAGCCCGCATAACCCCACGCGACCGTTGGGCGATCGTGAGCTACGTCCGCGCATTGCAGCTCAGCCAGCACGCCAGCGAAAAAGACCTGCCCGAAGACGAACGAAAGAAGTTGCCCTGATTTTTGCTTTACGCCAAAGGCGTTGCACGCAGTAGCCCAGGGTCGCGAACGAAGTGAGCGCACCCTGGGTTAGGACCGAAGTCAAAGCCAACCCCAACGGGGTTGTACAAGCGATAGACGAAAGACATCCCAAGCTGTCGTACCCCGTTGGGGTACCGCACAATCATCTGGCATAAACCCAGGGTGCGCTCGCCAAGCCTCGCGACCCTGGGCTACTGCGTCAAACACCTTCGGTGTAACGAACAAGTTCCACGCTTCGAACACAACATCCCCTAATCCGCCTCTGGAGAATCGGTTGATTCAGTCGCCCCCCGCCACACGAGTCGCCCTCCTGGCCGCACTGGCCGGTGCGGTGGTGTGCGCGCTCGGTGCGGTCACTCAGCCGATGGCCTTCTGGCCCTCGTGGACCACCGCCACCGTCTTCTGGGTCGGTGCCGCCATCGGCTGCCTCGCCATCGGACTGCTGCATCCCCTCTCCGGCGGTAACTGGGGCTGGGGCATGGGCCGCGAACTCCACGCCGGACTCGGCGTCATGCCCGTCACGGGCCTCGCTCTCCTGGTGCTCGGCCTCGGCGCTCCGCACGTCTATCCGTGGGCACAAGAATCCGCTCATGAGACGCTCAACCCCAACCAGTTCCGGTTCCTCGCTCCGCAATATGTCCTGCTCCGGACGGCCGTCTCGTGGGTCCTCTGGAGCGGCATGGCGTACTGGCTCGTCCGCAACTTCTTCCTCGGCGCTCCGCGCGGCCTCTTCATGGCATCGGCCCGCCTCGCCGCGTTCGGCATGATCGCCCTGTGGCTCACCGCGAGCTTCGCCGCCATCGACGGCATCATGGCGATCACCCCGGGCTGGTCGTCGTCTCTCTTCGGAATGCTCCAGATCGTCGGATTCGCCGGCACCGGCATGTCGCTCCTCATCATCATGCGATACGCGGTGAAGCGAGACACGCTGACCGACCCCGAGCAGACCGGCGTCACGCACGACCTCGGCAACCTGCTCCTCGCCTTCACGATGGTCTGGTCGTACCTCGCGTTCTCGCAGTACCTCATCATCTGGTCCGGCGACCTTCCCCAGGAAGTCTCCTGGTACGTCGACCGCCGCACCTCCGGCTGGAAAGCGGTCGCCATCGCCCTGATCCTCTTCCACTTCGTCGCTCCGCTCGCCCTGCTCGTCTCGCGCGATGTGAAGCGTCACCCGAAACGGCTCGCTTTGGTCGCCGGCCTCATCCTCGCCATGCAGCTCGTCGACCATGTCTGGACGATCCTCCCGTCGTTCCACGAAACCGGCGTCATGTCATTCGTGTATCTTGCCGCCAGCTGGGTCGCCCTCGGTGGCCTGTGGTGGAACGCCGTGGGGCGGCTCTGGAAACGACTGCCGGAAGTCAACCTGGCCGTCGCCTTCGCCGATGATCCGCTCGAAGCCGCCCAACCGGAGAAGGTGACATGACGCACCACACTCCTTCCGAAAAGAAACCGCACGCCAGCACCCCTGCCCCGGACGCCGCCGTCGAACGTCCCGAGCCGGAAACGCTGGCCATCGACATCCGCGGCGTGCTGCTCGTCGGTGCGGGACTCGTCCTGCTGATCGTCGTCTCGCTCGTCGGTCTGTGGGCCTGGCTCGATTGGCGTTCGCCGACGCCGATGACCCGCGACGATCGCGCCGAGAACGAGATGCCGTCTGCCGCTTTGCCGGGTGAACCGGGCGTCGACGCGCATCAGAAGGCCCGCAGGCTGGAATACGAAGCGGAACAGGAGAAGCTGTTGACCGAGTATCAACCGGTCGACGGCGATCAGAAGGTTTTCCGCATTCCCATCCGCCGCGCGATGGAACTGTTCGTCGAGCGATCGAAGCGCGACGCGAAGGAGGAGAAATGACCCTTCATCGCGCCACGCTGGCCGTCCTGACAACGTCGCTCGTTCTGAGCGCCGTTTCCTCCGCGCCGGCGCAGGAGTCTACGACACCATCGACCAGTGCCGTCACGCCAATGAGCGAGGGTCTTAACCTCCGTCGCGATGTCGGTGTGGACGCCCGGCTGGGCGAACCGTTGCCGCTCGATCTGGAGTTCCGCAATCACGACGGGAAGACCGTCCGTCTCCGCGATCTGTTCCGCGGCAAGCCGGTCATTCTCACTCCGGTCTACTACCGCTGCCCCATGCTGTGCGGTCTCGAACTGCAAGGGTTGGTGCGGTGCCTCAAGGCGATGAAGTTCACCGCCGGTGAGGAGTTCGACATCGTGACCTTCAGCATCGACCACCGCGAAGGGACCGAGCTGGCCCACGACAAGCGGGCCGCCCTGTTGAAGCAATATGGCCGGCCCGACGTCGACGACGGCTGGCAGTGCCTGGTCGGAGACGAATCCAACGTGCAGTCCCTCTGCAAGGCGATCGGCTTCCGGGCTCAGTACAACGCCGAAAGCGGCCAGTACGCCCATGCGGCGGCCATCATGGTCTGCACCCCCGAGGGAGTCGTTTCGCGTTACTTCTATGGCGTCGAGTTCCCGCCGCGCGATGTGCGGCTGGCGTTGATCGAAGCCTCGCAGAACCGGATCGGCACGTTGACCGACCAGATCATGCTGTACTGCTACATGTATGACCCGACGAAGGGACGCTACAGCGTGGCGATTTTGAACGTGATGCGCGGAGCGGGCGTCCTGACGCTCGCCGCAATGGGCCTCTCGATCGGCCGGATGATCTGGCGCGACCGCCGCCGGCGCGTCGAGCGGGAGGTGGCCCATGCCTAGGCGATGTCGGTCTGCTCGGTCGGACCGTAGCACGGGCACTCATGCCCGTGAGAAAATTGACTGTCATCTCGCACGCACGGGCATGAGTGCCCGTGCTACCGAGGGCCTTGTCGCCGCAGTTTCGATGTCACAGCCAAGGTCTGCTTCGCCGTTTCTGTACGCCGAAGGCGTTGTACTCCATAGCCCAGGGTCGCGAGGCTCTGCGAGCGCACCCTGGGTTGCGGCCGAAAATATCCCGGTACCCCACCGGGGTACGACAAACGACGTGCGACACACCTTCGACGCTAGATGTCTCAACGCGTCCTGTAGAACCCCGTTGGGGTTCATGAATCCAATGATTGCAAGACCCAGGGTGCGCTCACTGCGTTCGCGACCCTGGGCTTTGGAGTACAACGCCTTCGGCGTAAAGAACTCGAATCTCGCCTTGGGCGTAGAGAAACCGACTAACGGTTTGATCTCTGATCGCGGCGGTGTGTGCTGCGGAAACCCGGCGCAGGAACGGAAGGAGGTGGCTGATGTCCACTGACTTCAGTTTCTTCCCCGAGGCGGCCTCGACCATCGCTCCCCGCGTCGATGCGGTCTACCTCTTCATCCTCGGCATTACGGTCTTCTTCACGCTGCTGATCGCCGGGCTGATCCTGTCGTTCGGCATTCACTATCGCCGCGGGTCGAAGGCGTCGCGCGAGAACCCGCCGACGAGCATCTGGCTCGAGATCACCTGGAGCGTCATCCCTCTGATCATCGTGATAGGGATGTTCTTCTGGGGGGCCGATGTCTTCGTCGACATGCGGACGATGCCCGCCGGCGCGATGGAGATCGAAATCGTCGGCAAGCAGTTGATGTGGAAGGTCCAGCACCCATCGGGGCGGGCGGAAATCAACACGCTGCACGTCCCGACCGGCCAGCCGGTCAAGCTGCGGATGATCAGCGAGGATGTGATCCACAGCTACTACATTCCCGCCTTCCGCCTGAAACAGGACGTGCTGCCGGGGTACTACACCGACTTCTGGTTCGAGGCGACGAAGCCGGGCGATTACCACCTGTTTTGCGCGGAGTATTGCGGGACCGAGCACTCGCTGATGCGCGGCACCGTCACCGTAATGGATCCGGACGAGTTCGCCCGATGGAGCGCGCAGGAGTCGCGGACGCTGCCGGTTGAGGCGGGCAAGGAGCTGTTCGAGCGGTTCCGGTGCGGGTCGTGCCACAAGGGGGCCGGAGCCGGGCCGGGTCCGGCGCTGGCGGGGGTCTACGGTTCGCTGGTTCCCCTCAAAGGGGGTGGGGCGGTGGTGGCGAACGAGCAGTACCTCCGCGATTCGATCCTCGACCCGCCGAAGCAGGTGGTGGCGGGGTTCGAACCGCTGATGCCGTCGTTCAAGACCCTCTTGAGCGAAGCCGAGGTGCTGCAGCTGATCGCGTATTTGAAGTCTTTGTCGGTGGCCGAATAAGCCCGGGTGCGAAGCCCAGGATTCAGGATCTATGTCAACTCCCGAGAGCGTGATGAAGTTGAGCGGGACGGAAACGCACGAGCCGGCGGTCGGTCGCGTTGCGCCCCATTCGGCCCACGCCGGCGATCAACCGGGCCGCAACTACCTCAACGCCGACTACAACCTCTGGTCGTGGCTCTTCACCACCGACCACAAGCGGGTCGGCATCCTCTACCTCATCTCGATCACGCTCTTCTTCTTCCTCGGCGGTGCGGCGGCGGTGCTGTTCCGCCTCGAGTTGATGACTCCCCGCGGCGATCTCGTGAAGGCGGAAAGCTACAACAAGCTCTTCACCATGCACGGCATCATCATGGTCTTCTTCTTCCTGATCCCGGCGGTCCCCGCAGTCCTCGGCAACTTCCTCGTCCCGCTGATGGTCGGGGCCCGCGATCTCGCCTTCCCCAAGCTCAACCTCGCCAGCTGGTACATCTACATCATCGGCGGCGTCTTCACGATCGTCGCGGTCCTCACGGGCGGCGTCGACACCGGCTGGACGTTCTACACCCCCTACTCCAGCACCTACGGCAATACCAACGTCCTGGCCGCGGCGGTCGGCGTGTTCGTCGTCGGGTTCTCGTCGATCCTCACCGCGGTCAACATCATCGCGACCGTCCACACGATGCGGGCCCCGGGCCTGTCGTGGTTCCGATTGCCGCTCTTCATCTGGGCCCACTACGCCACCAGTCTCGTCATCCTGCTGGGCACGCCCGTGCTGGCCATCACGGTCATCCTCGTCGGCGTCGAGCGGGCCTTCCGCGTCGGCATCTTCGACCCCGCCCTCGGCGGCGACCCGATCCTCTTCCAGCACCTGTTCTGGTTCTACTCGCATCCCGCGGTCTACATCATGGTGCTTCCCGCGATGGGGGTCGTCAGCGAGATCATCTCGTGCTTCGCCCGGCGGCGGGTCTTCGGCTACAAGTTCATCGCGTTCGCCAGCCTCGCGATCGCCGTGCTCGGCTTCCTCGTCTGGGGCCACCACATGTTCGTGACCGGCCAGTCGATGTACGCCGGCCTGGTCTTCTCGTTCCTCAGCATGCTGGTGGCCATTCCCTCGGCCATCAAGGTCTTCAACTGGACGGCCACCCTCTTCAAGGGGAGCGTCCTGTGGAACACCGCGATGCTCTACGCTCTCGGCTTCATCGGCCTCTTCACGATGGGAGGCCTCACCGGCCTCTTCCTCGCGACGATCGCCGTCGACGTCCACGTCCACGACACCTACTTCATCGTGGCCCACTTCCATTACATCATGGTCGGCGGCTCGGTGATGGGTTACCTCGGCGGCATTCACTACTGGTGGCCGAAAATGACCGGCCGCATGTATCCCGAAGGCTGGGGCCGCGTCGCCGCGATCCTCATCTTCTTCGGATTCAACCTCACCTTCTTCCCGCAATTCGTCCTCGGCTACCTCGGCATGCCGCGCCGCGTGCACGACTACGTCCCCGAGTTCCAGATCCTGAACGTCATGTCGTCGGCCGGAGCGTCGATCCTCGGCATCGGCTACCTCCTCCCGCTCGGCTACCTGATCTGGTCGCTGCGATACGGCAAACCCGCCGGTGCCAACCCCTGGGACGCGACCGGCCTCGAATGGCAGACCGACTCGCCGCCCCCCACTCACAACTTCCACGAGCAACCCGTGGTGCTGACCGACGCTTATCTCTACGAACCGTGGGAGCCCCCCGCACAAGGGCACCTCCCCCAAACGCCGCCGCAAGCCCATGAACCGGCGGTCGTCGGATCGGAGGGCCAGCGATGACCAACCCGCACACCCCCGCCATGGCGCATCACGCCACATCCGCCAAGAACCCGCTCGCGATCCAGTTCGACAACCTCGAGCAGCAGCGGTTCGCCGCCAGTCTCGGCATGTGGTCGTTCCTGGCGACCGAAATTCTGTTCTTCGGCGGCGCCTTCCTCGGCTATGCGGTCTACCGCAACTGGTACCCGCACGCATGGGCAGAGGCGAGTCGCCAGCTCGACCTCACCTGGGGAACCATCAACACGGCGGTCCTGCTCGGAAGCAGCCTGACGATGGCCCTCGCGGTCGACGAAGCCCGCCAAGGGAAGTCGCGCGGCATCGCGTTCTTCCTCATGCTGACGATGGTCTTCGGCACGGCCTTCCTGGGAATCAAGGCCTACGAATACTGGCACAAGTGGCACGAACATCTCATCCCGGGAACGTCGTTCGTCTGGAGCAACCCCGCCACCATCGGCCCCGCCCAGCTCTTCTTCTCGTTCTACTTCGTTCTGACCGGCTGCCACGCCGTGCACATGATCATCGGCATGGCGCTGCTTCTCATCATGTGGTTCAAAGCCCGCCGGGGCGACTACACAGCCGAGTGGCACGCGGCGGTCGAAAACATGGGCCTCTACTGGCACTTCGTCGATTGCGTGTGGGTCTTCCTGTTCCCGCTCCTGTATCTGGTTGATCGTGCGTAAAGCCGTCTCATAGAAGTGTGACAGCCGGGTGGCCGGGTCTGAGGCTTTGCGAAGGCCCGGAACCACACCGGCACCGGGCCTTCCCTTCGGTCAGACCCGGCCACCCTGATTTGCTTTCGTCCCGCAGTTCGAGTGAATGACGTCGAGAGGTTTTCCGGTGCACAGCCATCGAGCCGCGTATTTCACAACCTTCGCCGCGCTGATGGTGCTCCTGGGCGTCACCGTGTGGGCCGCGCACATTCACCTGGGCGAGTGGGCGGCTGCTGTGGCGCTGCTCATCGCCGCCGTGAAGACAGTCCTGATCGGCGTGATCTTCATGCACCTCGGAAGCGAGAGCGCCCTGATCCGCCTGTTCGCCACGGCTGGTTTCCTCTGGCTGGCGATCATGCTGGCCATCACGCTGAGCGACTACGAAACCCGCTCGCTGACCCCCGACGTCGTCCCCGTCTCCTCGGCGCCGGCGGAACCAACCCCCGGCCATTGAAGTTTCGCCGAGAGCGACACACTCAGAATCACCAGGGCGGTCCCTTGCTGAAATCCCAGACCGGAACGGTGCGTGGCATTCCCTGATTGAGGAAGGCGTCCCAGTCCGCTTTCGTGGGGATCGGTCCTTGCCATGTGTATGGCCGCATGCGTCGGTCCAGACCGTGCATGGGTGCGAACACTCGCTCTGCGAAGCCCCCCTCCCCCTCGCCGGACAGGCGATATCGGGGAGAAACGAAGACCAGCGACGCCCCGATCATATTATGGAACTTGTTCGTGTGCGGCTTCACCATCGCGTAGTACGCGCCGACGTACAATCCCAGCAGGACGCCGCTTACGACGAAAGCCAGCAGAATCGGATTGGGTTTGTGAGTGGGCATGTCGATTCCCCCTGCGTGACGGTACGACGCCCGCCCGGAAACTGATGGAATTCTCTTTCGCGCGGCGAAGGAGGCATGGTTCCCACCGCCCGTCCCGCTGGCAAGACATGGCGTTGTCGACCCGAAACCGGTCCTCCCGCAACCGTCTCGAGTGCAGGGTTCAACCATGCAATCGTCGTCCGCGCTCTTGCGTTCGTCGTGTGTGGAGTGGGCATCACGAGGCCGTCGTGGCACAATGAATCGTGATTTCCGGATCATGCTGGTGCGGCTGCGCCGGTGAGGTTCTGTTGCGCTTCAGGCCACTTTCGGCAGATCGACGCCATGCTTCGTTTGCTCTCTCAACGGCTGCTGACCGTCTCGATGATTGGCGGTCTGGCGATCGCGGTTGTGGTGCTGTCGGCGAGTTCGACCGCGCGGGCACAAACTCCGGCGAACGGGATCCGGCTGCTTCCCGCGGAGTTCACGCTGGGGGATGTGCGGCTCGGGCAGCGATTGCTGGTGGAGTCGGTTCAGGAGGGGCGGCTCATCGGGCAGGTGCGTGACAACGTCACGATCACTTCGAGCGATCCGAACGT
>JADZEF010000239.1 GCA_020850695.1 Planctomycetaceae bacterium
ACGACATGGAATGTCGTGCCACACAATCGATCGCACCCCGGCTGCGGCTCTGAGCAGCCGGGGTGCCGGATCAAATGACGTTCGATTCGGAGTCAATCCGCGTCGATTGCTTCGGCACCCAGGGCGCGGCGCAACCGGCTGCGGTGCATCCGGCTTAAGAGTGGCACGAGACTCCGTCTCGTGAAGCAGCGCGGTGGGGCGGAGATCATTCTCATGCGAATCGATCCGCGTGGGGCATGTCCGCGAATCACTCCGCGCGAATTCACGACATGGAATGTCGTGCCACACTGGTGCGTTACGCCGCTCGTCGCCATGGAGCGGGCATCGCCGGGGCGGCGCGTCGAGGCTCGAACCCAACCGGCTCCAGCTCGCGGCGAATGGCATCTTCGGGGAAGAGTTCGCTATGGGCCTGGCCGGCCCCTTGGCGGATTCCCAGCCGCACCAGCAATCCGCGCCGCAACTGGCGCAGGGGCTCGGCGAAGAAGCGATGCACGCGAACCCACAGCGGACGCTGCTTCTGAACGTCGCTGCGCGTCAAGCCGCACTGATCGGGCCGCAACCGCTGATGATGCTTGGCGACGTGATAACGGTCCATTCGGAACAGAGGAGCGAGCAAGCCACGCAGCCACGGCATGCGGCGCATCAGCCCTTCCGGAATCGCCGCACACACCTGAAAGTCGATGAGATACGGCAGCCCGTCGTCGCCCACGAGGATGTTTTCCCGCTTGTGCAGGTCGACATACGCCAGCCCCGCGGCATGCATGCCGGCCAGGAGCGCGTGAAGCGATGGAAAGAACTCGTCGTTCACTTCCTCGTAACGACCGAGCGGATGCCCATCGATGAACTCGCGAGCGCAGGCGTTCTTCTGCACTCGGCCTTCCACCGAGACCGGACCCAGCACCGGCGGAACCTGGCCGAGTGATCCGAGCCTTCGCAGAAAGGACGCTTCGCGACGGGCCAGCCAGCGGCCGATCCCGCCGGCAGGGATTCCGAGGAGCGACTGCCGCCGATTGAACTTGCAGATGATCGATCGGCCGTTGCGCGTATAGATCGACGTGGCCGCCCACGAGTCGTGCTTCAGCACGGTGTCGAGCGTGTAGGTGCAGCCGTCAACCTCAATCCGTGCGGGGGGCTCGGAGTTGCCCAGCGCGCGAAAGAGTGCGGGGCGCTTGCGAACCGATCCCGCGGCGGAAGTCTCGTGCCCATCCATCGGAGCCTCCCGAAACGAGTGAACTCGCGGGAAGTATCGTCGGAAGGGATCCAAAGGATTGATGGGGCGACGGCCGAAGAGGCGGGATGAAGCGATTCGTGCAGACGGTGGCAAGCGTGGTGACGGTCAGGCAAACCTTGCGGCCCGCACGCCAGCCGCGGCGTCGCAGGATCCCCAGAACTCCCGCACGAATTTGTCATCGTTCGCCGGGATGAGACTTCTGCCATTTCCGAGCGATCAGCCAGCAAAGGGTGGCCCAGACGAGCCCCGCGGACCAGCCGCCGAGAACGTCGGTCGGATAATGGACTCCCATCATCACGCGGCTGCACCCGATCAGCCCGCTGAGCAGGATGGCCACCGACAGGCAGTAGATCCGCACCGAGCCGCGGTTGGCGAACCGCGCCAGCAGCGCCCCCATCGATAGGTAAACGACCGCCGAATTCATCGAGTGACCGCTGGGAAAGCTCGATGTGTAAGCGTGCGACAGATGTTCGACGACGTCCGGTCGAGGGCGATCGAAGAAGGCTTTCAGAAGCGAACTGACCAACCAACCGGAGAGCGACGCGATCGCGATGAACGTGGACGCCGCCCATTTCTGCATCAGGACGAGATAGGAGCAGACGATCGTCGTCACGAAGAACAGGACGAAGTAGCCCCCCAGGGCGGTGATGTCGCGGGCGACCTCGTGGACCCACGGCGGCCCGATCAACTCCCTGTCATTGTCAGGGGCGCGAAAGATCTTCAGAACGTGGTTGTCGAAGTCTTCGGTGGTTCCCTTCTGGACCGCCTCGCCCAGTTCCAGGAATACCCACGTCCCCCCGATGATCACCAGAAGGCCCAGCAGGACCTTCAACTCGAGGGGGAGACGAAAGCGATGCCGCAGGGATGATTTGTGGGGTTCAGTCGTCATCGGGGTTCCGGAAGCCGTAGGACCGCGCGCGAGGACGAAAGCTGTGGCCCACCCCACGAATGCGACGCTGGGTGTAGTATATCCCCTTCCCTCTTTTCGGACACAATGCAAAGGCCCAACTGGGCCTGCAGGCGACAATTCTGGGACCGACGCAATAGTCCTGTCAAATTCCATGCCGGGCGCGACGCGCCCATCCCTGTCCAGCTGCGTCCCGGCGAACGAGCCACGCTCCGCTCAACTTGATCGTCCTCATTCCCGGTGCGGCCAGGGCCGCTTTTCGATGCCGTGGTGAAACTTGTCCTGATTCCCGTTTGCGAGTCCATCGCCATGAACAGTTGACGCCCCACCCAATCAGGGGTGCACCGCAGGGCCGCCGTCGAAACAGAGAGTCAGGCTGGAGTTCCTTCGTCGGTCAAACGATGATGGCGCGGCGCGATGGATTCCGGGTCAAATCGTATCGCGGCTTTCCGCACGGGACACTATGGAGCGGTTTTGCGGCTGGGTGTGGCGGTTTCGCTGGGCGACCTGGGTCGTCGTGGGACTCGTTGCGCTCGGGCTTTCATTCGTGCCGCCCATTCAGTTCGACCAATCGATCGAGGGATTCTTCCCCGACGATCATGAGGGGCTCGCTCAATACCAGAAGACCCGCGGTCTGTTCGGCGAGGAAAACATGGTCTTCGTGGCGTACGAAGACCCGGACCTCTGGTCGCCGGAGGGGATGGACCGCCTCGCCGAACTGGCTGCGGCCATCGGAAAGGACAAGGACGGAATCGACCGCGTCGAATCGATGGACGCGATGCCGCTCCCCTGGCGGGTTGATGAAGCGGTCGAGACGATCGTCGTGGGGCGATGGTCGATCATGAAACTCCTCGGGGCACGGGCGACGGTGGGGGACGCCTTTCGCTTTGCCGGGGGGGAGGAGGGCCGCAACGCCACGCTTCGCGAGCGGATCTGCGGTCACCCGCTGTTCGAAGGGCTGATGGTCGACTCGGCGGGAACAATGACCACGGTCGTGGTGTCGATCAAGGATGCTCACCGCGTGGATCACAAGGCCGTCGTTCGGCGCATCCGCGAGACGGCCGACGCCTTTGCGAAGAAGCATGGATTCGCCTATGCGGCGGTGGCGGGGCCTCCGGTCCTGTTCAGCGATGGTTTCGTGAGCCTGGAAGAGGACAACCGCGTCCTGGGCGTTGTCGCCATGATCCTGATGGCGGCGACGATGTTTGTTGCGGTGCGGAACCCCGGGTGGGCGCTGCTCCCCCTCATCGCGGGCTGGACCACGTGGCAACTCGTGCGGTTCCTGCTGTGGAAGTTCGACCTGCAGTTGACTCTCTCGTCAGGGCCGATCGTCGCGCAGACGGTCGTGCTGTGCATGCCGCCGGCCGCCCACCTGGCGATGCGGTTTCGCGAGTTCTGCAGCAATGGACTCCGTCCGGAAGCGGCCGCCCGGACCAGTTTGTCGGATGCCTGCATTCCGGTGGCGTGGTGTGCGGCGACGGCGGCGTCAGGCTATTTCGCGGGGTGGCTGGCGAGCGACGTGCGACCCGTTTCCCAGTTCGGGATGACGATGTGCGTGTCGAACCTGGCGGCGGGGTTTCTCGCATTCGTCCTGTCGGGGGGCTCGATGGGGCTCGCCGGGATTTTCTGGAGACGGAACGGGGGAACTCTGTCGGCCCCCCCCTCGATTTCGAACGACCTGGACGGCAAGCCGCGCGAGACGACGTCGGCTCCTGACCCATCCCCTAAGCCGCGGACGGGACGCGTCGATCGACTGATCCGGCGGGTTGTCGATCATCCCGGAGCGGTCGTGCTGGCGTTCGTCGTTCCCGGTGTCATTGCCGCGACGGGAATGGCGCGGCTGAAGCTCGAGTCGAACTACATCAACATCTTCCGTCCGAACTCGCGCGTGGCGGTCGATTATCGCCGTGCGGAAGCGAAGCTGGGGGGGATCGGGTTGATCGAGGTCGTGATGCCGGCGCCGGCCGAGGCGAGCGTGGCGTGGCTGCACGACGTGCAGGAAGCGGCTGCCGCGGTCAAGGCCGCCGATCCCGATGTGGTTGCGGAGGTTTTTTCCATCGCCGACCTGCTCCTGCCCTATTCGACCGACGGGATGTCCGCGGAAACCGTCGAAGGCGTCGTGCAGCGGAAGCATACGTTCCTCGGGTTCCCCCGGTTCCGCTATCTGCTCGACCGCATCTGGAACACCGAGGCGGGAGCGACCCGTCTGATCGTCCGCATCCAGGAAAGCGCGCCCGCCGAGCAGAAGGACGCCCTGCTTCACCATCTCGACGAGTGGGCCGCCGCACAGCCGGCCGGGCCGAAGGGACAGCCGACGTTCGTCACCGGGTTGTCGTATCTGATGACGCAGATCACGCAGGCGATGATTGCCACGTCGTTCCGCTCGGCCGGGTGGTCGACCCTCCTTATCCTGGCGATGCTGTTCCTCGCGCTGCGGCACGTTCCGCTGGCAGTGCTGGCCCTGTTGCCGACCGTCGTGGCGGTGCTGCTGGTGCTGGGGGTGATGGGCTGGATCGGCCTCAAGATCGACATGTCGACGGCGCTGGTGGCGGCGGTGGCGATCGGCCTTTCCGTCGACGATACGTTCCATTGCCTGCTGCACTGGCAGGGGGATCTGCGGCAGGGGCTGCCGGTGCGTGAGGCGATTCTCGAAAGCTATGCGACTTCAGGGCCGGGGGTCATTCTCGGGAGTGCGGCTGTGACTCTCGGGTTCCTGGCGATGATTTTCAGCCAGTTCGTCCCGATGATGAATTTCGGCTGGCTGGTGGCGGTTGCGACGCTGGGAGGAAGCCTTGGAAATCTGATCATGCTCCCCGCGGTGCTGTCGCTCACATCGAACGTTTCGCGGCGCTGGGTCGGCTGGTACAGTAAGCCCGGCTGATTGCAGTGTCGCATTCGATGCGGGCTGGATTCGACGGTTGTGTGGTTCTTTGAGAGTTGAGTGCAGGGGCCACGGAAACGACGGATCGCACGGACACCACGGAAAGCATTTCGGACGGGAGAAACTCCGTCTTATCCGTCGTTTCTGTGGCCTATCATCCGGCCGTGAAAGCATCGATCATTCGTCGTGAGTCACTTTCCATCGATTACCGCCCAAGGACGAAATAATGTCGATGACACCGCGCGGAGCGCTTCGGGTTGTGGTCGTATTCGCAGTTGCCGTGACGGCGGCGGCCTATGCGTCGCGGGCTGACGAAACGCCGACCGATCTCTCGCAATTCTACGGGTTCAAGCCTCTCGAGATCTTCAAGCTCGAGCAGCGCTCGGCCGGGATGGTGGCGGGCGACCTGAACCATGACGGGTTGACCGACCTGCTCATCGCCGACAACAGCCACAACCGGCTCGACCTGCTCCAGCAGCGGAAGACCAAGCCCGAAGTCGAAGAGAAGATTCCCGAAAAGGGGGTCAACTATCTCGGCAGCACGTGGCGGTTCGAGCACCGCAAGCTGCCGGTCGACAAGCAGGTCGCGGCCACCGCCCTCGGCGACTTCAACAAGGACGGCCTCACCGACATCGCCTACTTTGGCGTCCCGGACCGGCTGATCGTCCGGTTCCAGCCGAAGACCGGCGAATGGACCGAATCGGTGACGTTCCGGCTGCCGGACGTCAACCCGGCGTCGTGGATCATTGCGGCGGGGGATCTCAACAATGACGAGCGGGATGACATCGCGGTTCTCGGAAAGGGAGACACTTATCTTCTCTACCAGGGGGCCGACGGCAAGCTGGCCCCGCCGAAGACGCTGATGAATACGTCGAGCAAGCTGTCGCTCGCCCAGATCGCCGACTTCGACGGAGATGGCCGCAAGGACCTCTGCTACATCGCCGACGACGATTCGGCCCGCAGCCTGTGCGCCCGCTTGCAAGGGCCCAATGGCCAGCTTGGACCGGAACTGGGCTTCGATCTGCAGAAGCCGCGGGCCATCACCGTGTCGAACGTCGACGGCAAGCCGGGCCAGGAAATCCTGACAATCGATGCGTCGACGGGGCGGCTCAAGGCAAGCAAGATCAGCCGGCCGGTTGCGAAGAAGGGAGAACTGGCGGCGCGTCTCATCCAGTACGGGTTCGGCCAGTCGTCCGGCAAGGATCGCGATCTGGCGGTCGGCGACCTCGACGGGGACGGTCTCAACGACGTCGTCGTGACCGATCCCGAAGCGGCCCAGATGATCGTCTTCCGCCAGCGGAAGGACCAGGGGCTCGACCTCGGGACGCCTTTCCCGGGACTGGTCGGGGCCGAGCAGGTCAGGGTCGCCGATCTCGATGGGGACAAGGCGGCCGAGGTCATCGTCCTCAGTTCGAAGGAGCGGTCGATCGGCGTCAGCAATCTGAAGGAGGGGCGGCTGACCTTCTCTCAGCCGCTTCCCGTCGAAGGGGAACCGGTGGCGATCGAACTGGCCGACTTCGACTCGGACGGCAAGAAGGACGTCATCTACCTCTCGCGTCAGAAGGAAGGCCGCAGCTCAAAGTACGGCATGCACGTCCTCAACAAGACGGACGACGGCTGGAAGCTGAAGGACTTCGGCGGCAAGCCGTCGGTCCCGCTCGACCTCCCCGCCACGCCGACGCGGCTCGTGCTCCTCGATGCCAACGCCGACGGGAAGCCCGAGTTCCTGATCTTTTTCGGCGGCGAAAAGAACCCGGCCCTCATCACGCTCGACGAGACGGGCAAGCCGAAGATCACGGCGACCGATGCGGGGATCCGCCTCGGCGACGTCAACGAGGGGGGCGTCTTCATCGGCGTCGTCGACAAGCCGGCGGTCCTGGTGGCCCGCGACAATTTCGTCCGCAACCTGCAGCTTGACGAGAAGCAGCAGTGGAAGGTGGCCGACCAGTACAACGCGGTCGAGTCGAACGCGAAGATCGTCGGCGCCGCGGCCCTGAACCTCGACGGCGAAGACGGGAATGAAATCGTGCTCGTCGACTCGGGCATCAGGAAGCTCCGCATTCTCCGCAAGGAAGGGAGCCTCTACCGCAATTGGAAGGAAGTGGAGATTGGGGCGTTCCCGTACAAGGGGACGCAGGTGGCCGACCTCAACGGAGACGGCCAGGACGACCTGCTGCTGTTCGGCACGGGACGGTTCGCGGTGCTGTATGCGGGGCAGACGAATCCGGTTCTCGAGGAAGTCGGGACGTTCGAGTCGAAGCTTGAGAATACGTTCTTTGCCGACGTCACGGCCGGAGACGTCAACGGCGACGGCAAGACCGACATCGTGCTCATCGACACCCGCTCGCACTTCGTCGAAATCGTCAATTACCACCCGGTGAAGGGACTGCGGCACGCGCTCCACTTCAAGGTGTTCGAGTCGAAGTCGTTCGGCAACGACGACGATTCAGGGACCGAGCCGCGCGAGTCGGTGATCGTCGACGTCACGGGAGACGGCCGGGCCGACCTGGTGCTGCTGGCGCATGACCGGTTGCTGGTTTATCCGCAGGACACGGGCGAGGGAACAACGGCGGGAAAGTGAGTAACGTCTTGGCGGCACAAGAGTGCGGAGTTACCAACGCGCGAGAGCGCGGAGATCGCTACCAGAGTCGAGCGACGCCGTATGGATCGAGTTTGTCATCGATGCTGACAATCGACATGTTCTCGACCAGCGCCTGAGCGACCAGCAAACGATCGAAGGGGTCGTTGTGGTGAAAGGGGAGACCGATCCGTCGAGCGGTGTGACTCGGCAGAATGTGGAGAATCTCGAAACCGTACGCATGCAGCGCGACGTCAAGGAATTCCTGGTAAGGACGGTTCAACGCCCACTTACCGAGACCGGCCTTGATCGCGATTTCCCAGTACGAGGCGGCGCTGAAGAAGACCTGGTTGTCGGCATCCTGGACCAGCGCTTGAGCCGCACTGCTCAACTTTCGGTCGCCTTCGACGTACCAGTAAAGAGTGTGCGTGTCGAGCAACAGCCTCACGGCATGTACTCCGCGAAATCCTTCAGGTGTTCGTCGTCGTCGGAGACGATCTTGATCATTCCCTTGCCGAGTCCGGGTGCCGGGCGCTGCCGGTTGGCCGGTTTCTGTTGCTCGCTGACGAGCCGGGCGACTGGAGTGTGGTTCTCCGTGATGACGACTTCCTCGCCGGGAGCCAGGCCGTGGACGAGTTCCTTGAGGTTATTCTGAGCTTCCTCGATCGTGACCGTGCCCGACATGTCGGTTCTCCTCGGCTTGCCTGGAGTCGCGCCGCTGACGGGGCGGAACGGCCGTCGGCGGTCTTCTTCATTCTACTGCAGCATCTCCAGATCCGCTCTCGCGATGGCGAAACCGCCTCTTATGAAACTTGTCCTGCTCATACCGACGCTCGACCGTTCGGGCGCCGAGAAGCAACTGACGCGACTGGCGTGCGGGCTGCCGAAGGATGAATTCGACGTCCACGTCGTGGGGCTGACGCGCGGCGGTCCGTACGAGGCCGAGCTGCGCGACGCCGGCGTTCCCGTCACCATCCTCGGCAAGCGGCTGAAGTTCGACCCCGGCGCCATCTGGCGGTTGCGGCGGTTTCTGCACACGCATCGCCCGGACATCCTGCATACGTGGCTGTTCGCGGCGAACGCCTATGGGCGGATGGTGGCTGGCCGCGGACCGAAGGTGATCGTCTCGGAGCGGTGCGTCGACGTCTGGAAGAGCGGCTGGCAGACGTGGCTCGACGCGCGGCTGATAAGCCGCACGCATCGCCTCGTGGCCAACTCGGAAAGCGTCGCCGCTCACTACCGCGAACACGGAGTGCCGTCCGATCGGATTCTCGTCATCCCCAACGGCGTCGACATTCCGCCGCCACGCACCGCCGAGGTCGACGCCTCGACGGCGGCGCTGCGCGAGGAACTCGGCATCGCCCCGCACACCCGCGTCGTCGGCTATGTCGGCCGCCTGGCGAAGCAGAAGCGGGTGAACGACCTCGTGTGGGGGCTTCAGTTGCTCCGGCAGGCGACGGAGAACGTGTGCTTCGTGATCGTGGGGGATGGGCCGGAACGCAAGGAGCTTGAACGTCTGGCGGTGCAGTTCGGCTGCACGCAGTTCCTGCGGTTCGTCGGTCACCGTAACGATGCGTCGCGGTTCTTCCCCATGTTCCAAGTTTTCTGGCTGGGAAGCGACTTCGAAGGAATGTCGAACAGCCTCATGGAAGCGATGGCGCACGGCATCCCGGTGGTCGCCAGCGACATTCCCCCCAACCGCGAGTTGGTAGTGGACGGGCAGACGGGGTTCGTCGTGAAGGCGGGGGATTCGTTCGGCTTCGCCCAGTTCACCGACCGCCTCCTGGCTGACACGGAACTGGCGTGTCGCCTGGGTGAAGCGGGCCGCGCGCGGATGCAGACGGAATTCAGCATGGACCGGATGATCGAGCGGCACATCGCCCTCTATCGCAGCATCCGATCCGCTTAATGCGTTCCTTCCAGTCACGGACGGGCGTCGAAGCCCCAGACGGATCTGCGAAGCCGGCGATCGATCCAGTGGATTGGTTTGAAGGGGACTTCCACCCAGTCCTGAAATGCCGCGGCCCGCGGACTTCCCGCATCCTCGCCCGGGGGGACATACAGCGGCGCGACAGGCATCGAGTATCGGAACGGCTCGACAGTGAGGTAGTACGCCGTCACATAGCCCGTCAGGCCCAGGACGAACGCGCCGGCCGCAATCAACATCGCTCGTGTGCTCTTGAGACAGGCAGGCAACATGACGTCTCGGACGCGATTCTCTTAAGCGGATACGAGATGCGTCGCCGAACGCTCGTCCGGCGTCGAGTGCGCAGGAAGACTCCAGACCGAACGAATTGGTAGCACCCACCTTTGGTATTCTATCCGGTGCCGGTCTGCCGCCTATGATGTTTCTTGTGGCCAGGAATGTTCAGAATCTGATGCGTTCCCGAAGGACCCGCGGAAATCGTCGTCATGCTGGCGTGGATCGAATTTCATAAAGTGATGCTCGGCTGGATGACGGCGCTGTCGATCGTCGTTGCGATCGCGAGCGTCCTTGCCGTCCCGATCCTGATTGCACGGCTGCCTCGCGATTACCTCTCCGGCGAACCGCGGGCTTTCTGGCCGAGAGTTTCGCCGGTGATTCGCTGGCCGGCGTTCATTCTCAAGAACCTTCTCGGAGCCGCCCTGCTGACCGCCGGGATTGCCATGCTCGTCCTGCCGGGGCAGGGACTCCTGACGATCGCGGCCGGGATCATGCTGCTCGACTTTCCCGGAAAGCAGTCGCTGGAGCGACGCATTCTCGGCCGGCCGACGATTCTCCGTGCGATCAACTGGATCCGCCGTCGCGAAAAGCGTGCACCGCTCGAACCGGCGAGACCTGGCTGATCAACCCGGCCCAGGATCGCACCGAAGCCTCGTGGCTGCACGGCACGGAATGATGCGCGTCCCCGGCAAATAAATCGGCAAAAGTCTCTTGAACGAAATGCGTATCAGAGATTGGCGGCCGGAGTGATCGGGACGATGTCGCCGAGGGGGGGAGCCATGACGCGGTTCGAAGTTCCACTCGACCGAAGCATCTTCAAGACGATGCGGCGGAGCACGCCCGACGCACCGCAAGATCTTCCGGGGATCATCGGCGGCGTCGACGCTCAAGAGCGGATGGTTCTGTCGCACTACGAGCTGCGGGATGGACTGAAGAGGCTGATTGCCGAGGGGCACATCGTCGAAGTCTCGAAACATCGGTTTTGCAATGCGGAGGGGCTCGCGCTCCCGCGGAATTTCTCCGGACTCACAAATCAAGACCACCAGACGGCGGTGGCCGAGTATCGACGGCAGTTTGACGAGGCCTGCCGTGCCTTGGACGAGAAGCCGGAGGATGAGGGGTTCATCTGGCAGAAGCTGGTCGTACGGTGGGTGACGGCGCCCGGTCGCGAGCCGACCGAGGAAGATGAAGACGGCCTCGAGGCGCTGGCCGAATTGATCGACCCTGTAATTTCCGCGAGCGGGCTGGGGGAGATCAACGGGTTCGAGCACTCGAACTATGGCATCGGCCTGCTGATTTTTGGCTGGCCCACCGATGACGATGTGGACCGGATTTATGAGCTCGTCGCGCCGTTGTTTCGGCAATCGCGGTGCCCGCCCGGTTCGTGCCTGGTCCGGTACTACAACGAGCGCGACGAAACGTTGGAATCGGACCATGTGCCGTCGAACGACGGGGCACATGGGTGACGTGCCATCATTCGCGCGGCCTTGTCGGGGATAGCTCGATGCGGGCAGAATGCAGGCTGCGTTGACCGCAGCCATTCCCCGTGTGAGATCCGCCGATGAGCCCCGATTCGAATGACGCCGCGCTGGATCGTCGCGATCTGTTGAAGTCGCTCGCCGCCGCCGGGCTCGCGCTTCCGCTGGCTGATACAGCCGTTGTGCGGGGCGAGGATGCAACGCCCGCGGGCAGGCCTTTCGCGAATCGCATCGTCGAGGAGAACCAGAAGCCGGGGACCCGCGACTGGCAACTGACTTATGTCCGCACCGTGGGAACCAACCGGCGGCGATCGAAGCTGGTGGAAGGGTATTGCGGGCAAACGAGCGTCGCGGCGGGGGAGACCCTGGAGATCTTTCTCAGCACCGAGCCCGCCGCACGCGTGACGATCGACGTCTACCGCCTTGGGTACTACGGAGGGCTCGGAGGGCGACACGTCACGCAGCTGGGCCCGTTCGACGTCGCGACGCAGCCCGATCCCGAGGTCGGTCCGAACCGCGTGCGCGAGTGCCGGTGGAGCAAGGCGGCCGAACTGGTGATCCCCAAAGATTGGCTCAGCGGGGTCTATGTCGGGAAGCTGACGTGCGACAAGCACCGCTACCAGAGCTACATCATCTTCATCGTCCGCGACGACCGCCGAGCCGACGTCCTGTTCCAGTGCAGCGACAACACCTGGCAGGCCTACAACAAGTGGCCGGACGAGTATTCACTGTACGACACCGATCCGCCGGTGAAGGCGCTCAACGGCACCACCCGGGTCAGCTTCGATCGCCCGTTCGCCAAGTACCCGCAAGTGGTCGATCAGCCATTGACCGTCGGCTCGGGAGAGTTCCTGTGCTGGGAGTTCCCGCTCGCCTTCTGGCTCGAACAGCACGGCTATGACGTCACCTACGCGTCAAATCTCGACACGCACAGCCGCCCCGACGGCCTGCTGCGGGCCCGCACGTTCCTCTCGGTGGGCCACGATGAATACTGGTCGCTCGAGATGTACCGCAACGTCGAGCGGGCGATTCAGAAGGGAGTCAACGTCGCGTTCCTTTCGGGGAACTCGGTCTGCTTTGTCGCCCCGCTGGCGCCGTCGAGCGATGGCCGCCCGAATCGGACCTTTCATCGGGCCGGGCGATACGGCGGCCTCATGGAGGTCGAAAAAACCATCATGGGGCCGTTCGACCTCGAGGGACCGAACGAAAACCTGTTGATCGGGGCGAGGACAGTAAATCCGTTCAATGGCTCGGGGGATTGGATTGTCACCAGGGCGGACCACTGGTTGTTTGCGGGAACGGGGATGAAAAACGGCGACCGCAGTCCGGGAATCGTCGGCTGGGAGTTCCACGGCGATCCCGCCGCCATTCCGGGGCTCGAAGTCGTGGCTCAGGGGACGACGGTCAACGGAGGAGATCGGGAAGCCACCTATACGGCGACCGTTTACCCCGGGCCGAAGGGGAACTGGGTGTTCAACGCTTCGACGATCTACTGGTCGATGGGTCTCTCGACGCCGCCTGGTTTTTCGCCTCCGTTTGCTCATTACGGACGCCCGCAAGGCCCGGATGAACGCGTGCAGAGGATCACGGCGAACTTTCTGGCCAAGTGCGGTTGTCGGGCTGCTGATGCCGCCGATGCGTGAAACATCGGCCGCGAATGTGAGACACGTTCGCAAAGCGGCTGTTTGACGGCCGTCGATCGACAGTTGGACAAGCAGACTATCCCGGCAGGTTCTTTGTCATTATGCCTTCGGCGCAAGATACGGTCAGCCAGAACCACGCGTCTCACAACCGTGATCGCTGACCCACCGCAGACAGGGGTGTCTCTGTTCGACGTTGAGGAAACCGCTTCCCGTGGGAAAGAGCCGCAGCCCTCAGACTTTGTAACTTCCTCCTTCCGCTGGCACAGGCTGCGTGAGTCGCAGTTCGCCGATACAATACGGGTCTCCCTCTGCGAGCGCCGCGCCCGCCGCTCGCGGATGGGGCGGACCGTACGACGCCCCGGCGATCTGAAGGCGACCCGTCAGAGGCCTGCTTGTCCACGACTCTCGTCCCGCTATCGACGCTCGAGGTGCTGGTGGCGGCGCTGCGTGCGGCAGAGCCGACCGCGTTTGCCGTCGCGCCCCGCGTGCTGCGGCGCGTCGTGCGGCACGAGTTCGAGCTGCGCGGATTCTGGAACCGTGCCCCGCAACTCCACAGCATCGCCATTCTGCGTTCGCGGCTGCAGTATCTCGTCGAAGCCGACGAACTGGGAATCGACGATCTCAACCACCTGCCGCCGCGGGTCATCCTGGTCGAACAGCCGGAAGATTCCGACTTCGAATCGTTGAACGTGCAGCAACTGGGCGAGATGCTGCACCGGCGGCTGTTGCACGCGAAGGTTCATGCCGCGTACGACGAGCTGCGCGAGACGGGCCGGCTCTCGGCGGCGGACTTCCGCCGCCGCATCCATCAGTTAGGCCAGGTGGAGTTTGACGAGGCCCATGCCGTCCTGAAGCAGGAGCACCGTCTGCGGCCCGAGGCGGATGCTCCGTCGGTCTTCATCGAGCTGGCGGCGACCTGGCTCGAACTGAGGCACTTCGAACCCCACCTCGTCCGAGTCTGGTTCCCGTCGCTGTACTACAACCCGGTCGACAAGGTCCTGACGAACGACATCGACGGCATCGAGCTCTACGAGACGACGCGGCTCCGCGATCTGCCAAGTCCATCGCCCGCCGAGGTTGCCGCCCCCAGCGCCAATGCCCCCCCTGCCCCTCCCGCCGCTCCCGGCTTTTTTCGGCGGTTCGTCTCGCGCAGGCTGCGTTCGTCGCGGCTGAAAAGGGCACGACACAACGCCAACCGCGGAAACGATGTGCGGGCCGCCGTCCTGTGGCGAAAGACGCGGCCGTATGCTGGCCCTGAGCGCGCGGCCCAGATCGAAACGTCGATCGCCGAAGCCGTCGAACGGCTGGCCCGACGGCTGCAGGCCGCGCTGCGGTTCGACGACACCGACGCGGCCGTGTGGCGGCAGGTCATCGCCGGCCTTGCCGAGAACAGCACGCGCGGCTTCTGGAACGCCGACGCCCGCCTGCTCTACGACATTCAGAAAGTCTGCCTCGACCACGAGCGCGAGGTCTCGGCCGTCGATCTTCTCGGCTGGATCACGTCGTTCGGAAAGCGGCCGCTCAAGCGCCCCCTTCCGAACCAGCGCGAAGTGCTGATGTCGAAGCATCTGCACAGCGCCGCGCGCCGTGTCCCCGCGGTGATGCTGCCGCCGGACCTCCGAGACAAGCTGTCGAACCTGCTCGAGGAAGCCGCCAAGTCAGCCGCTCAACAGCTCCGGGGACGGCTGCAGCCGATTGTCGCGACGTCGCTGCAGGAGGTCGGCCTGACGCCGGCCAACATCCCCGAGCGGGTCGCGTTCCGGAAGATCGTCGAAGAGCTGATCGACAATGTGATCGCTCACGGATTCGTCACGATGGCGGATCTGCGCGATGCGATCAGCCGCAACAACCTGAAGATGCCCGACCTCTCGGGCCCGATGGAATTTCTCACAGGCGATGCCCTGCTCCGCGCCGACCGCCGCCTCGCGACCGAACTCGACGGCGTTTATCGCCGCGGCGAGATCTATCTCCGCTGGCTGCAGGCCCTCAGCTCGGCCGCGTTCGGAACCGCCACGGGACGCTTCCTCGTCCGCTACTTCGCGATTCCGTTCGGTGGCGCCTACATCATTCTCGCCGGACTGAGCCACCTCCTGTCGGCCGCGACGGAAGCCCTTTTCGAGAAGTCACTGCACCTGGTGCATTGGAACTCAGTCGGTGCGGTGGGCGTGTCCATCCTGCTGCTGATCCACGCGGCACAGGTGCGAAGCCTCGTGACGATGGTGTTGCGCAGCTTCTGGCGCGTCACGCGCGGCGTGTTGTTCGACTTTCCGCGCTGGATGCTGCGCCATGAGTGGGTCCGCGCGGTGCTGCGGCACCCGCTGACGACGACGATCCGCCGCTGGATCATCCAGCCCGCCCTCTTCACGGGGCTGGCCTGGCTGGCGCTTCCGCTGCTCGGGTTCCATCGCCCCGGCTGGCTCGGCACGGCATCGATGTTTCTCGCTTTCTGGCTCGCGGGCAATTCGCGCACCGGCCGCGATATCGAAGAGCTGGTGGCCGAGCAGCTCGAAAAGACGTGGCATCGCATCCGCATTCACGTTTTCGTCGCGCTGTTCGACCTCATCATGGAAACGTTCAAGCGGATTCTCGATTTCATCGAGAAGCTGCTGTACGAAGTCGACGAGTTCCTGCGGTTCCGCAGCGGGGAGTCGGTCTTCTCACTGGTGCTGAAGGGGGTGCTGGGAATCGTCTGGGCCGTGGTGACGTTCGTCGTGCGATTCGCCGTCACCTTGCTGATCGAACCGCAGGTCAACCCGATCAAGCATTTCCCCGTCGTCACCGTCTCGCACAAGCTGATCCTGCCTTTCGTCGTGCACCTCGCCGCGACGCTCGAGACGGTCATGGACAAGATCACCGCCCGCACCCTCGCCGGCGCGATCGTCACGTGCATTCCGGGAATCTTCGGGTTCCTGGTGTGGGAGTTCCGCGAGAACTGGCGGCTGTACGGAGCCAACCGGCTGAAGTCGCTGCGGCCCACGCTTGTCGGCGAGCATGGCGAGACGTTCGTGCGGCTGCTGAAGCCGGGGTTTCACTCGGGAACCGTCTCGAAGATCTATGCCCGCCGCCGCCGCGCCTCGCGCAGCGAAGACCCGGCTCGCCGCCGCCAGGGAGATCTCGCCTTCAGCCAGCGGATGCAGCATGTCGAACAATCGATCCGCCGCTTCCTCGAGCGCGAGCTGGTCGTTCTCCTGGAAGAAAGTCATTCCCTTTCCGGGCCGCCACTGCGGATCGGCATCGTTGAAGTCGATCTCAACCGCGTGAAGATCGGCCTGATGCGTGAAGGAGAGGCCTCCGCACGCATCCAGTTTCTCGAACAATCGGGCTGGCTGGTGGCTGAAGTCTCGGAGCCTGGTTGGACCGCCCACCTGCCGCGCGAGGAGCGGCAACGGCTCGAGAATGCGCTGGCGGGGCTCTACCGCCTGGCGGGAGTCGATCTCGTCCGCGAACAGATCTACTCCTGCTTTCCGAAGCCGACCCCTCCGTTCGACATTGCCGACCGCGGCCTCGTGGTGTGGCCCGGCGCCAGTTACGAGAACGAAATCGTCTACCCGCTCCTCGAACGCCCCGTCATCCGCCCGCGGCCGCGCTACCTGGCCGAGAGCTGGTCGCTGCCGCGATTCGAGGCCCCGCTGCTCCTCTTCCGCGAGAACCCGCTCCCCTGGGACGCCTGGGTGCGTCTCTGGAGCGAACCCGAAAGCCAGCCTCTGATCGTCGCCTCGCCAACGCATCTGCTGCCCACGGCGCCGATGCTGCCGACTTAAAGTAGCCCTCATGCTCCGCATAAGGTTAAGCCGTCGGAACAAAGACTCGCCTGTGGAAACAGATCTCCGCAGATGGGCCTTTCCCGCCGCCGAGCGCTTGTGAGCTGTTCCACCCGAACTGCGTGCATGGCTTAACCTCATGCGGAGCATGAGGGCTACTTTCAATGACCGCTTTCTCCCTGCGTGAAATCAGCGCGCCGTTCTGTCATGATCGCGGGCCGATCGACCTCCCTGAATGCAACAACGCAAAGGAGCCTCTGATGCATCGATTCCGCGGTTTGGCCGCATTGCTGTTCGCTGCGATGATTCCCTCGACGGGTTGGGCCCAATCGACCACCCCCAACTGGGTGAAGATCTCCGACAAGAACGGCTTCTCGGCCCGCGACTCGTGCGGGGAGCTGGTCTTCAACAACCGCATCTGGCTGATGGGGGGTTGGGTCGACTCGTTCAAGGACCCTCCGCGCGACGTCTGGTCGTCGCCGGACGGCAAGGAATGGACGAAGAACACCGAGACCGCCGCATGGAAGCACTCGGACTTCCCGATGACGGTCGCCTTCAATGACCGCATGTGGGTGATGGGAGGATGGCACGGCGGGCGGCTCGCGCATGCGTCAGCCAGCAATGCGGTGTGGTCGTCGACCGACGGAGCCGACTGGAAGCAGGAGACCGAGCACGCCGGTTGGAGCCCGCGAATGGCGGGGGGCGTCATCGTCTTCAAGGACCGCATGTGGGTCCTCGGAGGAATTCAGAAGTATTACTTCGGCACCGATGACGACCTCAAGAATGACGTCTGGTCATCCGCGGATGGCATCAAGTGGGAAGAAGCGACAGCGAAGGCTCCGTGGTCGCCGCGGGCCTACCTTCAGGCCGTCGTGCTCAACGACCGGCTCTACGTGATGGGTGGCGGCAACTATCTGCCGCGGTACCAGGTGAAGAACGACGTCTGGAGCACGGCGGACGGCAAGGAATGGACGCTCGAGACCGAGAAGGCCGAGTGGTCGCCGCGGATCTGGTTCTCGGCGGTGCCGTATCGCGGGCGGATGTGGGTCCTCGGCGGATGGTCGAACAACCCGTCGCGCAACTGGAACGACGTCTGGACGTCGAAGGACGGCAAGACTTGGGAGCAGTTCAAGACCGAAACCGTCTGGAAGGAGCGGCACGAGCAGTCGACGTACGTGTTCCAAGACAAGATTTTTGTGGTCGGCGGCCATGCCGCCCCGCTTCAGAACGACGTCTGGACGCTTGATGTGCCAAAGGACTACTTCAAGTGACACAACGAATGTCGCCATCCCGCCGGCGTGACGAGCGGATCAACGAAACAGACCCCGCAATGCGATGAAGCGTTGCGGGGCCTCTTTGTTTTGCAGCTTGTGACGCCGGCGAACCTCGATCCGCCAACCCCATTCGTCGTCCTTCAGAACAGTTCCCCGATCGGCTGGCCCCCTTCCTCGACGATGTACCGCGGGCGGCCGCGCGGGTCGAGATAGGTCGTGTCGAGCGGGACGCCCATGTGGCGGTAGATCGTCGCCGCCAGATCGCCCGGAGTGACGGGGCGGTCCTTGATGCGGCCGCCGTCCTTCTCGCTGGCGCCGATCACCTGGCCGTGCCGCATGCCACCGCCCGCGAGGCACATCGACATCACCACCGGCCAATGGTCGCGGCCGTCGGAGCTCCCCTGCGTGCCCATGTTGGGGGTGCGGCCGAACTCGCCCATCGCGATGACGAGCGTGTCGTCGAGCAGGTTCCGCTCATCGAGATCGCCGACGAGCGTGGTGATGAGATGATCGAACAGCGGAAGGAGCGGGCCGAGGCCCCGCGTGATGCCGCCGTACGGCGGAATATTGTCCCCGTGAGTGTCCCACGTGCCCGAGGCGCTGTGATAGCTGAGATCGAGCGTGACGAACGAGACCCCCGCTTCGACGAGACGCCGGGCCAGCAGGGCCTGCTGGCACCAGAGGTGTTTGCCGTAGCGGGCGCGGTTGGCTTCCGGCTCGCGGGTGATGTCGAACGCTTCCTGCGCCCCGCGGCCGATCACCATTTCGATCGCCTGCCGGCTGAACGTGTCGAGGGCCTCCATCGACCCGCTCCGGTCGAGGTCCGAGCGAAGCCGATCGAACTGCTTCATCAACCCGTGCCGCTCGTTCATGCGGTCGTGCGAGAGGCCCTGGGCGAACTGGAACATGTTCCCGCCCGCCATGCGGCCGGTGTCGACGCCGACGTCGGTATACACCGGCAGCCGGGCGGCGTTATCGGCCAGAAAGGGGTCGTACTGCTTGCCAAGCCAACCCGCCCACGCGACATGCGACCGCGACTTCTGAAAGGCGACGTACGGCGGCATGCCGGGCGCATTCGGCCCGTGATGCTTGGCGATGATCGACCCGATGGACGGATACATCTCGCCTTTCGGATTCACGCGGGGGGCGGCCTCGCGGTTGCCGGTCTGGAAGACCTTGTTCGGCTCGTGATTGCTTTTCTCGGGGTCGACCGACCGCAACACCGTGAACTTGTCGAGCATCGCCGCCTGTTTCGGCAGGTGCTCGCACAGGAGCACACCCGGCACCTTCGTCTGAGTGACGCCGAAGGGGCCGCGGTTGGCGTACGGGCGGTCGGGCTTCGGGTCCCACGTGTCGATGTGGCTCGGGCCGCCCGCCATCCAGAGAAGAATGACGCTCTTGCGATTCGACGTCCTGCCGGTCTCGGCCGCCTGCGCCCGCTGCCGCAACAGGTTCGGCAGGGTCAGCCCGCCAATTCCGGCCAGACTCGCCTTCAACATGCCCCGCCGCGAGCCGAAAAACAGCCCTTCGCGTTCGCGGCCGTTGAAATGCGTAAAGGCGTGACCGTGGTCATGAACCCGGCGCGACATGTGTCTCAGTCTCCGGACAAGAATTCAGTCAAAGCTTCGGCATTCGGCGAACCCGACGCATGCACCATTATCTATCTCTCTTCAATCTACTCTTCGGCCGCCCGCGGGAGCAACCTCAAGCTGTTCGCGAGGAGAGGACCGGAGATGCCTCATGAAGTGTACATCAGATGCGACATTGGGCTGGAATGTGGCTGGGACTGCCGAAAGAATAGAGGGATCGTTTGCATTTTAGCGGGGATGATGATGAGCACGGTTTCGGTCGAGCACATTCACCTCGATGAGCGTGGCGTGGCCCGCATCATCGGGTCGCGGACAAAGGTCATCCAGATCGTCATGGATCGCATGGCGAATGGCTGGACGGCCGAGGAGATCCAGCGTCAGCATCCTCATCTTTCTTTGGCGGCCATTTACGACGCCTTCGCGTTTTACTACGACCATCAGGACGAGTTGGACGAGCAGATTCGGCAGAGTCTGCTCACGGTTGAAGAGTACAAACGCGAGTTTCCAATGCCAGAACTGGCTCAACGGATTCGAGCCGAGAGGGCGAACCCGTGAGCGTCGGGCTCTATATGGACGAACATGTTCACAGCGAAATCTCAAATCAACTCCAAAGTCTCGGCGTCGATGTCCTCACGATTCAGGCTGATCAGCGAAGAGGCTCCCATGACCTCGATGTGTTGGATCGGGCAACCGAGCTCGGCCGCGTCCTTCTGACTCACGATGAGGATTTCCTCCGGGAAGCCTCAATCCGCCAGCAATCGGGCGTCGAATTCAGTGGTGTCATATACGGCCATCCGCTATGCGTCACCATCGGACAATGCGTTGCCGATCTGGAAGTCCTCTGCAAAGCAGGTGACACGGCTGATTTCCTGAATCAGGTTTATTTCCTGCCCCTTTGACCGCCTGACACAGTTCCACGATGCACAACCCGCCCCTCTCCCGCCGCGCCCTCCTCTCCCGCTGCACGCTCGGCGTCGGTTCGCTGGCCCTCGCTTCGCTGCTTCGCGACGAGCAGCTGCTCGCCGATCCCTCAAAGCCCGACCTCGGCCGTCGCACGTTCGACCTGAAGCCCAAGACGCCGCACGCGGCGCCGAAGGCGCGGGCCATGATCTCGATGTTCATGCAGGGGGGGCCCAGCCACATCGACCTGTTCGACCCCAAGCCCGAGATGGCGAAGTATCACCTCAAGCCTTTCCCAGGGGAGATCAAGTACGACAACGCCGCCGAGGCCAGCTCAAAGGTTTTCGCGTCGCCGTGGAAATTCGCGAAGCACGGCAACGTCGGGGCCGATGTCTCCGAGCTGCTCCCGCACTTCGCTACCATCGTCGATGACGTGACGGTCGTGCGGTCGATGCACACGGGGGTCAATAACCACGTCCAGTCGATCCACGCCCTCAACAACGGCCGCATCCAGGCGGGGCGGCCGGCCCTCGGCAGCTGGCTGACCTACGGGCTCGGCAGCGAATCGCAGGAGCTTCCCGCCTTCGTCGTCCTGACCGATCCCGATGGTTTGCCGGTCGACGGCGTCTTCAACTGGTCGAACGGCTGGCTTCCGTCGCTCTACCAAGGGACCGTCGTCCGCCCGCGCGAGCCGCGGATCCTCAACCTCGAACCGCCGGAGCAGTTCCGCGGCGACGTCCAGGAAGGGTATCTCGGCTTCCTGAATCAGCTCAATCGCAAGCATCTCGAGCAGCATCCGGGCGAGCACGACCTCGACGCCCGCATCGCCAGCTACGAACTGGCCGCCCGCATGCAGACCGCCGCCCGCGAAGCCCTCGACATCAGCCAGGAGACGAAGGCGACGCAGACGATGTACGGCCTCGACGACCCCGCCACCAAGGACTACGGCACGCGGTGCCTCATCGCCCGCCGCCTCGTCGAGCGGGGCGTGCGGTTCGTGCAGCTCTACACCCGCTACCAATACTGGGACCATCACGGCAACATCGAAAAGGCGCTCCCCGCCTCGTGCAAGAAGGTCGACCAGCCGGGGGCGGCCCTCGTCAAAGATCTGAAGCAGCGCGGCCTTCTCGACAGCACCCTCGTTCATTGGGGGGGCGAAATGGGACGCCTGCCGGTCATCCAGAATGAAAAGAACATCGGGCGCGACCACAACACCTACGGCTTCACCGCGTGGTATGCGGGGGGAGGCATTCGGGCGGGGCACGTCCACGGGGCGACGGACGAGTTCGGGCACAAGGCGGTCGAGAAGGTCGTCAATCACTACGACTTCCACGCCACGCTGCTGCACCTCTTCGGCCTCGACCCGACACGACTCGTCTATCGCCACAACGCCCGCGAGCAGACGCTCCTCGACGGCCAGGAAGGGAAGATCGTCACCGAGATTCTGGCCTGACCCGTGGGATAGGCTTCCAGCCTGACAGTGTGGCACGAGACTCCGTCTCGTGAAGCGGCGCGGGAAGCCGTAAAACGTCCCATGCGAATCAATGCGGTAGGGGATGGCTTTCAAACCGATCCGTGCTGATTCACGACATGGAATGTCGTGCCACACTGGCCATACCGGAGTGACGCCCTGCGACTTTCGATTTCGTCGCGGCGCGGTAAGATCCGAAGTGAATCAAAGCCAACGGGACACCCGCGTGTCCTTGAGAATGCGTTCGGAGGATTCAGCCATGCGGAAGTTGTTCGGGTTGGGGCTCGTTGCGGTCGTGCTGGCGACGTCGGTCGGAATGGCCCAGGAAAAACCGGCCGAGAAGCCGAAGCGAACCGATGCGGAGAACAACGCGATCGCCGCGCTGCGGAAGAGCGGCGTTCACGTGATGGAACTGGCGCAGACCGACACGCGGCTCGAAGTCGCGTTTCATCTCGCGGACGGTAAGGTCACGGACGACAAGCTGGCCCCGCTCAAGGAGCTGAAGAACGTCTATTCCGTCAACCTGCGCGGCACCGAAGTGACCGACGCGGGACTGGCGAATCTCTCGGGGCTCACGACGCTCGCCAAGCTGCACCTGGAAAAGACGAAGATCACCGATGCGGGGCTGGCTCACCTCAAGCCGCTGGCCGAGCTTGAATATCTGAACCTCTACGGCACCGCTGTGACCGATGCGGGGCTGGCGAATCTCGAGGGGCTCAAGAAGCTGAAGAAGGTCTATCTGTGGGAATCGAAGGTGACCGATGACGGGGCCAAGAAGCTGACCGCCGCCGTGCCGGGCATCCAGATCGTCCGCGGAATCGTCGAGGCGAAGGCGGTTGAAGTGAAGCCGGAAGAAAAGAAGGCGGAAGAGAAGAAGCCCGAAGAAAAGAAACCTGAGGAGAAGAAGAACTGACGCAGGTCGGTTCGGTTGGGGAACGAGTCACGCCCGGCTCCTGTGGCCGGGCGTTTGCTTTAAAAGTAGCCTTCATGCTCCGCATGAAGTTAAGCCGCCGTGACGTCGCGGGCGGCACTCGTCATCGCTGCCCCTTGCGCGCACGGCCTAACCTCATGCGGAGCATGAGCTGCTATTGGGACCGCGCCCGCTCCATCGCGGCGGCAATCTCGCGCTGGAGCGCCGGCAGCGGGTTGAGCGGATCGAGCGGATTTGGAATCGCGGTGACGCGATTCGTTTGTGGATCCCAGTCGACGGGACCGAAGCGGCCAGGTTCAGAACGCCCGGTGTAGATGTGACCGAGGGCATCGCCCGAGTTGTAGTGCCAGAACTCGAACTCGTAATGCATGAGGCCCTGGGCCTCGAGCATCGCCGTGATGGCCAGCCGGTTTTCGAGAGCTTCGGGCTCGATGAACGGCGAACGCATGGGAGTCCGCTCGCTCATGTGAAGGTACGGATTGCCCCGCCACACCTCGGTTCCATCGTCACGGCGGAAGACCGAGATGTCGATGGCCGAGCCCGACATGTGGGTGCCCACCTTGGGAATGTTGGCCACCAGCACCGTCGCCCGGCGGAAAACGGTCTCGACAGGGGGAATCTCGCCGCCGAACTCCCAGATGCATTTCTGCAGGATCGAGTCGAACAGGTCGGGCTTGCGGACGAGTTCCCCCTGCATCTGGAGCGAGCGGAATCCATCCTCGATCTTGAGGATCCACCCGCGCTCGTTCATCGCCCGGCCCACCGCCACGACATCCTTCACGAGACTCTCTCGCATGAAGTACACGCGGTCGAGACCGCCGGCGATCTTCGTGTCGGAGAAGAGCATCTCGACTCCCGCTGTCTTTGCCGCATCCGGAATCGACGCGAAGCCTTCCCCGCACTCGCGGACTGGGAACTCCATGATGCGGCGAACGAGCTGGAAGCCGAGTTCCATCTGCTCGGTCCAGTAAGCACGGCGGGCGGCTTCGGTAGGCGTATTCATGGTCTCGATGGGAGAGAGTTGAGAGGCAAGAGAAAAGAAGAGCGGGAGCCCCACCGGGCTTGTTCGTGACTACTTCGTCGGCTTGAACGACTCGAAGACGTCGGCGAGCACCTTGTCGGCGAGGCGATTGAGTTCCTCATGAATGAGCGGCTCAGCCTCGGGCAGCAGCGGCGACGAATTCGGTTCGTAGCCCCCCTCCTCGTACGACTTCGCCGTGCAGATGTAACCCAGGTACCCGTTCGCATAGCCGACGATGATCGGCGTCGCGCGGTCGTCAATCGCCTTCTCGAGGCGGTAGCCATATTCGACCATCGGCTCTCCGGGAATCGTCAGGAACAGGAAATCCCCCACCCGCAGCGCCTGCATCTCGCACTTCACCCGCTCCTTCTTTCCGGGAAGCTCGATCACGCTCGACGCCACCTTCAGCGGGTAGATCGTCCGCCGCTTCGCCCGCTCCTCCCGCACGACGCTCGCATCGGCCGCCCGCACCACCGCACCCCCCAGGTTGCGGCCCGTCCAGCGGATGTCCGCATCATCCCCGCAACGATACGGCACGCCCGGCAGGTTCGGCCGGATATCTCCCGCACACCCCTGCAGGAATAACGCGCTCGTCCCCTTGCCATACACCGTCTCGACAAACGTCTGCGCCTCGCCGGGGAAGTCAGCGCTGATCTTCGGGAAACCGTTCGGATAGGGCGGCGTCAGCTTGTCTCCCCAGGTGAAAACGCACGGATGACACACCGCATGCATCAGCACGCACAGCGGCTCGATCGTCCGCCCATCGTCGAACCGCAGCACCTTCACGCGGTGATCGCACAATCCCTCGGGATTCAACCGCACCACGGACCGCCCGTTGACCGTCTTCCGGCGGTTGATGTTGAAATCGATGCGGTCTTCGCCGTAGCCGATCGACACTGGACGCATCTCTCTCGCGGCTTCGCCCGCCGCCTTGGCGACACGGGCCACCATCTCTTGGCCCCACTCCGACTCGGTCGACCAGCCGGGCCCCGAGTGGTTGTGCGATGCCGCAACCAGAATGTTGTCGCGCGGAATGTCGGCCGACTTCGAGACGGCGTCACGAAGGGCATCGACCATCGACGTCGGCGTGCCGATGAGATCGAGCGTGATCATGGCCGCGCGCGTCTGCTCGTTGGACAGCAGCAGGATGCCCGCACGGAGCGGATCGCGGACCCCGCTGACGGGCCGGATATGGCCGACGACGGGCGTGTCGGGCGGCGGCGTGATGTCGACCTTGGCGGACGCGGCCTTGAGATTCGATTCGACGCGAAACGCCGGCTCGTCTCCGACGAGTCGAGTGGTGAGGGACGTCCAGGCAAGCAGTCCCGCAAGGACGGACAGAATGGCGGGTCTCATGAGGCGGGCTCGGAGGGAGGGTGGGTGGGGCGCGCGAGGCTTATTGGTGACTGACCACTATATCGAGCCGGCAGGCGTTCGCCGATTCCGCAGGAAGCGCACGAATTCTCGCCATCGAAGGTGAACCTCAACGAGCCTTCCCGCGTCTTCCCATCGCACGACGACGAAACCCACTCGCTCCGGTGCCCCGACATGACTGCCCCTCGCAAACCACAGAGCATCCCTGCCGGCCGCAACGGCGGTTTCGGCGGCGGTGCGCAGAAACGTCGGATCGAGTGACGAACGGACTCTTCAATGAGGCCCGGCGTCGCTCGCGGAGTGACATCGGGCTTTTTTGTGCCTCTGCAATCGTCAGTGGGCGTTCGCGCGGAGTGAATCGAAATGCGTTCTCGTCGGCTCAAACAGACCCTGCGGTGCGTGCGGGGTTGTGGTGTAACGGCAGCACAACGGGCTTTTACCCCGTCTGGCGAGGGTTCGAATCCTTCCGACCCCACTGCGAAAATCGCGGATGAGGCAATCGTTGCTCGGCGTGGAAGCGACCGCCAGGACGATCGATGGAATGATGGGGGATCAAGGTGTTAGCGGCAGCACACTCGGTTCTTACCCGAGCAGGTGACGGTTCAAGTCCGTCTGATCCCACTTGGAAATGCGGGACGTCCAGCAATTCCAATGCTGGTCTGTCCGTCTCTCCATCCCTCTGTCCCTCAATCTCTCCATCGCTTCAAGCAAGCGTCCATGTTGTAACGGTAGCCTCCCTGCTTGCCATGTAGGAAGTGCGGGTTCAATTCCCGCTGGACGCTCTTTTTCTCGATTCGCTGCTTGCGACTCCGGCGCGTAGGAAAGCGGTACTCCGCCTGCTTTGGGAGCAGGAGACCGTCGGTTCGAATCCGACCGTGCCGACCTGGGTGTTGCGCTCGCCCGCCCTGCCCTCTCAACGGCTGAACCGCCGCTGATCGATAGAGCACTCGGGTTCCTGGGAAGAACTGGTTCGCCGCCGACGCGTGCTTGAACCGCTGCGCCAATTCGCCGATCATTCCCCGGGACGCCAGGTCGACCGATTTCCTCCGTGCCGGCTTTGGTGCGAACAGGCAGAACGCGAATGCCCAACGGGGAAACAAACTCGCTTCCAGCCTGTTCGCACCTCTTCACACCTTTTCCCACCCCTTCGCCCCCGTGCCGGACCTCCCATGCCGCACCTTTCGGTCCGACTGCCGCTGATGTCCGCCGCCCTCGTCGGCGCCCTGACGCTGAACGATTCCGCCGTTTCCGCCGGAGAGCCCCGCTTGACCTACCCCGAGACGAAGAAGATCGACCACGTCGACGAACTCCACGGCACGCGGGTCGCCGACCCCTACCGCTGGCTCGAAGACGACGTCCGCACCTCGAAGGACGTCGCCAACTGGGTCGAAGCCGAGAACAACGTGACGTTCGCGTTCCTCGAAGCGATCCCCGAGCGCGAGGCGATCCGCAAGCGGCTCACCGAACTGTGGAACTACGAGAAGTTCGGCGCCCCGTTCAAGGCGGGCGGCCGCTACTACCACTACTACAACACCGGTCTCCAGAACCAGAACGTCCTCTACACCCGCGGTCGCCTCGACGACGAGGCCCGCATCCTGCTCGACCCCAACACCTGGTCGAAGGACGGCACGGTCGCACTGGCGGGAACCTCCTTCAGCGATGACGGCCGCTTTCTCGCCTACGGCGTGGCCGAGGCGGGCTCCGACTGGAACACGTGGCGGTTCCTCAACCTCGAAACGGGCAAGAAGCTGGACGATGAACTCAAGTGGCTCAAGTTCGGCGGCATGAGCTGGACGAAGGACGGCCGCGGCCTCTTCTACAGCCGCTACGATGAGCCCAAGGAAGGCCAGGCGTTCCAGAGCCTGAACCTCAACCAGAAGATCTGGTATCACCGCGTCGGCACCCCGCAATCGGACGACGTGCTGGTCTATAAGCGTCCCGACGAACCCGAATGGGGGTTCGGCCCGCACGTCACCGAAGACGGCCGCTACCTCGTCATCACGGTCTGGAAGGGAACCGATCACCGCTACCGCATTCTCTATCGCGACCTCGACGAACCCTACGCGATGCCGGTCGAGCTGATCGACTCGTTCGAAAACGAGTTCTCGTTCCTCGGCAACGATGGGACGACGTTCTACTTCAAGACCGACGTCGACGCCCCGCGGAAGCGAGTGATCGCCATCGACATCCGCAAGCCGGCCCGTGAGCACTGGCGCGAGATCATTCCGCAGACAAAGGAGACGCTGGAAGACGTCAACATCGTCGGCAATCTCTTCGTGTGCGAGTACCTCAAGGACGCGACGACGCAGGTCAAGATGCACGACATGACGGGCGCGTTCGTCCGCGAGGTCGAGTTCCCCGGCCTCGGCACCGCAACAGGCTTCGGCGGGAAGAGAACCGACACCGAGACGTTCTATTCGTTCTCCAGCTTCGCGACCCCCCCGACGATTTACCGCTACGATCTGATTACGGGGAAGAGCACGCTGCTGCGGCAGGCGAAGGTCGACGTCAAGCCGGCCGATTACGAGGTGAAGCAGGTCTTCTACAAGAGCAAGGACGGGACGAAGGTCCCGATGTTCATCGCCCACAAGAAGGGGTTGAAGCTCGACGGCACGAATCCGACGGTGCTGTATGGCTACGGCGGGTTCAACATCTCGCTGACGCCCGGCTTCTCGATCACGCGGGTCGCGTGGATGGAGCGTGGCGGCGTGTTCGCCATGCCCAACCTGCGCGGCGGCGGCGAGTACGGCGAGGAATGGCACCAGGGGGGGACGAAGCTCAACAAGCAGAACGTCTTCGACGACTTCATCGGCGCCGCGGAGTGGCTCATCGAGAACAAGTACACCTCGCCGAAGAAGCTCGCCATTCAGGGGGGAAGCAACGGCGGGCTGCTCGTGGGAGCCTGCATGACACAGCGGCCCGAGCTGTTCGCGGCGGCCCTGCCGGCCGTCGGCGTGATGGACATGCTGCGGTTCCATAAATTCACGGCGGGCCGGTTCTGGGTCGACGACTACGGCTCGGCGGATGACGCCTCGCAGTTCGAGGCGCTGCTGAAGTATTCGCCCTATCACAATCTGAAGCCAGGCACGCGCTACCCCGCCACAATGGTGACGACCGCCGACACCGACGACCGCGTGGTCCCCGGCCACAGCTTCAAGTTCGCCGCCCGCCTGCAGGAGTGCCATAAGGGGGACAACCCGGTCCTCATCCGCATTGAGACGAAGGCCGGGCACGGAGCCGGCAAGCCGACGGCGAAGCTGATCGAGGAGTCGGCCGACATGTGGGCGTTTCTCGTCAAGGTGCTGGGGGAGTAACGTGCAGCACCACGGCTGCGGCTCTGAGCAGCCGGGGTGCCGAAGCCATCGATGAGCTTGAAGATCCGCGGCATCGACCATGCGCGCCGCTTGATCGGCGGCATGCGCAGCCGAGTGCGCAATCGACCTGAACTGGTTCGCCGCGTCCAGGCTGCGGACGGCATACTTCACGCGGAGCATGAGGGCTACTTTCTTTGTCACGCCAAACGATGAACCCCTCGCGTTTATTCTCTCATGCCTTCTCGTTCCGACATTCTGATGGTCATCGCACGGGAGGCGAGTGTGCCGGTCGAACGCCTGGCCGCGTCGGACCGTTTGTCTGAAGTACTTGGCAGAGGTGCGTCCGGGACCGCTTCCGACGAGGAATCGGACGGTGTTGAAGGTGCGCCGGAAGAGGTTCGGCTCTTCCTTCTGGCGGCGGCGCTGGAGGACGCCTTCGGAATCGACGTGATGGACCACCCGGAGTTTGACCGGCTGTGGCTGGAGACGGTCGAGGAACTGATCCGCGTCGTGAACGAAACGGAGCATGGACATCCCGCAACGGACGCGTAACAGTGGGTCGTCTTTCGCTCGGCGAAAGAACGTGGCGTTGGACGTCATCGTCCTGGCGAGCCGTCGAAGTCTTCGTCGCGCTCGCGTTCTTTCGCGGAGCGAAGGACGACCATGAAACCAGATACTGAGCGTGAGCCATGCGTGCGGCGGTGTTCTCTGAGTTCGGCGAACCGGCTCGCGTGCTGTCGATCGGCGAGGTCGAACCCCGGCGTCCCGGCCGGGGCGAGGTGCGGATTCGCATGCTCGCCAGCCCCATCAATCCGTCCGACCTGATGACGGTTCGCGGCGTCTACGGACAAAGACCAAAGCTTCCCGCCGTGCCGGGCTATGAAGGGGTTGGGATCGTCGAAGAGTCGAACGGCGGGTTGCTTGGCCGCTTCCTCAAGGGAAAGCGCGTTGCGGTCCTCAACAAGTCGGGGGGCAACTGGAGCGAGCAGGTCGTCATTCCGGCGAAGCAGGCGATCCCGCTGCCGGCGGACTTGCCGCTTGAACAGGCCGCGTCCTTCTTTGTGAACCCCGCCACCGCCTGGGTGATGACGCGCGAAGTGCTGCGTGTTCCGAACGATGAATGGCTCCTGCAGACGGCCGCGGGTTCGGCCCTTGGCCGGATGATCATCCGTCTGGGGCGAAAGGAAGGTTTTCGCACGCTGAACGTGGTGCGGCGCGCCGAACAGGCGGATGAACTGAAACGGTTGGGAGCCGATGCGACGATCGTGTTCGATCCCGCCCACCACCCGCAGGAGCTGCTGCGGCAACTGGTCACGGAGGCGACGGCCGGCCAGGGGGTGCGATATGCCATCGACCCCGTCGGCGGAGCGACCGCATCGGCCATCATCCCGTGTCTTCGCGATGACGGACGATTGCTGTTCTTCGGGTCACTCTCGGACGATCCCGTCGTGTTCGCCCAGCGCCATCTGATGTCGACCGGAGCGAGGCTCGAAGGCTTCTGGCTCAGCCGCTACATGAACACGCTGGGACTCGTCCGCAAGCTGCGGCTCGTCAGCAAACTCAAGTCGCTGATCCGCAGCGGCGTCCTGGCGACCGATACCGGCGAAGCCTTCCCGCTCGAACAAGTGACGAGCGCCGTCGCCGCGGCCGAGCAAGCCGGGCGGAGCGGAAAAGTGTTGCTCCGGATGACGTGAGCGCTCCGGCGCTTTTCATCTGTCCTGGATCTTTCTCTGCTCCCTCTGCTTGCTCCTGTTCAATCTGCCTTTTACCGTCCTGCGATTCCATCGCAAGGAAGCCGATTCCGGCAGAAAAGGCATTCAACAGGAGCAAGCAGAGGGAGCAGAGATTGAAGCATGCCGATTCCGGAAACCCTCTCCCGCCGGGGATGTGCCGCCGGTATGTTGACGGGCAGGTCCCATCGGCTCGGCCACTCGGCCTGCTCCCTTCGGTTTCTTCGGAGACGCGGCGATGAACGTGAAATCCCTTCTTGTGTGCGCGGCAGCGGCCGTCGCGCCCCTTCTGTCGGCCAGTCTCGCTCATGCGGATGATGAGGCGATCCTGCTGCGGCACAGGTATGAGAAGGATCACCCGCTCATTTATCGCACGACGGCCGAGACCGAGCAGGTTCAGGCCTTCATGGGGCAGAAGGTCACCATGACGATGAAGCAGACGGACGTGACGCAGCGGTCGCTCGAGACGGTCAATGAGGACGGCAACCTGCGGGTCAAGTCGGAGAACAAGCAGCTGCTGACCACCATGAAGTCGGCCCTCGGGGAGTACAAGTTCGATTCGAAAGTGGCCGAACGGGAAAAAGGGAGCGCCCTGTCGGCGGCGCTGAATCCGATCTACGAGCGGCTCAGCGGGGCGACGCTGACGATGGTCATCACTCCGCGGGGCGAGGTGAAGGAGGTCGAGGGGCTCGACATGCTGCTCGCGGACGTCCTCAAGGACAACCCGCTGGGGGCTCAGTTCGCCGGGGGCGGCAGCAAAGGGGCCGCGCGGCTCTCGCAGCAGGAATCGAGCGACCAGCTTCCCGAGCAGCCGGTCAAGAAGGGGGACAAGTGGGAGATCCCTTACGAGATGGACCTGCCGAAACTTGGCAAGGTGACCGGCAAGCGGGTCTACACGTTTGAAGATGTCGACAAGGTCGGCGAGCGGGCGACAGTCCGGCTCGGCGTGACGCTGGAGATGTCGTTCGACCTCGCCATAGAAATGGGCGGGGCAAAGGTGACGGGGAAGATGTCGGTCTCGGACAGCAGCGGCACGGTGCACTTTGACCCGAAGCGCGGCGAGACTGTCTCGAAGAAGGCCAAGTACACGATTTCAGGAGACCTCACGGTCGACGCTGGAGGGAACATCATCCCCGTGCGGAGCGACCAGACCCAGAGCGTGACGGTCGAACTGCTTGAGAAGCTGCCCGAATGAGTCTCGGAGTCTCCCGGCAATCGACGGGCCGACACTGAAAACGAAAAAAGCCGCAAGCGAGAGCTCGCGGCGAAGGGCGGGGGCGAGCGAACTCGCCCCCGGTTGGTTTAACTCCGGCGATCAGTAGCGGTTCCGATAGTGATCGTACGAGCGGCTGATCGGCGTCAGACGACGGCTGTAGTTGTCGTACCGCGAGTTGCTGTACCAGCTGTCGTTGTGGCGGCAGTCATCGTACCGGTTGTTGTACCACGAGTCGTTGTAGCGGTTCGTGGTCGTCCGGGTCCGCGAATCCCAGGAATAGGGATCGAAGCTGGTCGAGCGGTAGCGGTTGTACGAGTTGTTGTAAGCGGTTGCCCGGCCGTAGAGACTCGTCGAGGGAACCGTGGTGCAACCGTACGGACCGCACAGCGTGCGGGAGCCGTCCCAGTTGGTGTGCGAGGTCGAGTACGGCAGCGCCGCATCCGCCGACGCACCGAAGAGTCCGAGCAGGCCGAGTCCCAACACCAGAGAGAGAGCAGTGCGAGTCATGGTCGAAGTCCTTTCAAAGCATCACACCAGAAGGACGGAGCAGAGAGCCTGTCGGGTCTCGCGTCCGGACACAGATCATTGTGATCCGCGTCATCGTTTGATGTGAATCACTTTTGCAACACGCATGCCATTCAACTCACAACCCAGGTTTCAGGTTGAATTCAGAGAGTCCTGGCAGCTTGAGATGTCCACAAGGATTGCAACAAGTTCCACAACATCCTGTCACCAGGTCACTTGCGAACGCGCCACCTTGCCGCAGCCAGCGTGACTGTGACTTAAACCCATTGAAAAGACTCACTATGACTGCGCATTTCGCCTGCCATGTATCCTCGGCCGTTTGTACTTTCGAGTAGGAATTACAACCGAGCGACCAGCTGTCCTCGCTTTGACGCACCCCCCTTTCAGGCACGAACGGCCGCATTTCCACTATCTGGCAACGCTCGGGAATGCGGGACGAAGCGAGCCTGCGGGTCGGGGAACAGTTCCGGCATACTTTCCCGCCGATCACCCGCCGTGAGCCAATGGCCGATCAGGTGGGGACCACGTGAGGAGAGTCACAGGATGGCCCCAGGCGGAAGTCGACCGGGAGTTTTTTTTTGCAGGCGCGACAGCATCGGAGACAGCCGATTCGAAGGGTGTCGAGAACGACTCTTCCGAGTTTTGGGAAAGGCATAAAAGCCTCCGCCCTCTGCTTTGACACTGCCTTACAGTCTCCTTACACTCCCGACAACTTTCCAGAAAAGCTGTGGCACTCGATCCGTTCTGCGGGCTGTTTTCTCCCTCTCCACTGAGGGTGAGCGGCGTGCAGCGAGGGACTGTAACTGGTCGAGGTGGGTCGCCGGGTCGAGCGTTCCGTTGAGGGAGGGATGTCGTGTCGACGTCTCCTGCGGATCGCAGGTCGGCCGCTGCGGTGGCCATGCAATGGGCGTCGCAGGTCACGAGCATTTCGCTCACGATGGCCCTGCCGGCCCTGTTCGGTTACTGGCTTGATGGAAAGTGGGGAACGACTCCCTGGCTGGTGATCGTGGGAGCGCTGCTCGGACTGGTAACGGGGATGCGATCGCTGATTCGCCTGGCCGACGCATCGGGGCGAAAGAAGCGATCGGAATCGGCGGGACGAGATGGCGGGACTGATTCAGGAGATGGCACCGGCCGCGAGCGGGGTCATGGCGACAGCTAAGCCGGAAGGTGCGATTTCGCTGGCGGTCAGGCGGTCGATGGTGCTGCTGGCGGTAGTAGGGGCTCTCTGGGCGATTCTGGCGTGGCCTGCTTATCAGTGGGCTGGTCGTGATGCCCTGGTGGGGCTCAGCCTGGCGGCGATCATGTGCTTCTTTCCGGGGCTCGTGGTTTTCGTGATGACGGCCAGCGTGCCGGCGGGAAGTTCAAAAGCCGCCGGGGTCATCGTTGCGGGGTCTGGGTTAAGCAAGATTGTGCTGTTCGCGGGAGTGCTGATCGTTCAGTCAGTGCTCCCGAATCTGAAGGTACGAGAGTTTCTGGTCTGGGTCCTGGTTTTCTATCTCGCGACGCTGTGCCTGGAGACGGTTCTTCTGCTTCGTCGTCCTTCGAAGGCCGATGAAGCAGGCCGGGCGTGAGGCGGGTTTGTGGTGACTTGAGTTCGTCTGGCGTGGCGGGCGCCTTGCGGCGATTCGTCGGCAAATGTTCCTGCGGCAGGAAAAGATGGCCGGACATAGCGATATCTTCCATCACGTGCGCGACTCCGCTTACCTGGAGTTGCCGCACTTCATTAATGAGGGAAAGCTTCCGCTTCCCAGGATTGGTGATTTCCAGATCACCAAGTTCATGTTGCTGCAGGTCGTCGCCGGGCTGATTACGCTGTTGATCGGCTGGGGATTGGCGCGGCGGGCCTCAAAAGACGGCGCGACGAAGGGGCGGATCTGGAACTTCTTCGAGGCGATTGCGGTTTACCTTCGGGATGAAGTGGTCCGGCCGACGATCGGCGATGGTCACAGCCACGCCGAAGAGCACGTCGATTCGCACGGGCATGTCCTCCATGGCCATACCCCCTCGCATCACGAGCCGCGGGTGACCGAAGACCACGGCCACGGCGGACCGGCCGCGCTTCATAAAGCGGGGCACCCGGCCGACCGCTTCCTGCCATTCGTCTGGACGGTGTTCTTCTACGTTCTGTTCTGCAACCTGCTCGGCGCGATCCCGTTTCTGGGATCGCCGACCGGTGATATCAACGTGACGGCCGCCCTTGCACTCACCGCATTTGCGGCGACGTTCCTGGCGGGGGTCAGCGAACTCGGGTTCGTCGGGTTCTGGAAGAACCTCGTGCCGCCGCTCGACGCTCCGTTCCTCATGAAGGTCATGCTGGTGCCGATGATGTTCGTGATCGAGGTCCTCGGCCTCATCATCAAGCACGGCGTCCTGGCCGTTCGTCTCTTTGCCAACATCATGGGGGGCCACACCGTCATCGGCGTGATGCTCGCCTTCATTGCGGCCGATGCCGTCATCAGCGGTCCGCTCTGGTATCTCGTGACGCCGGCCGCCATTCTCGGGCAGGTCGGCATCGGGCTGCTCGAATTGTTCGTCGCCTTTCTGCAGGCGTATGTGTTCGCCGTTCTGGCCACGATCTTCATCGGCATGGGTTCGCACCCGCACTGATGTGCGGCACGAGTCGTGTGCGTCGAAGGCTGCTGGCCTGGGAATAAGTGTTCGCTCAGTTTCACCGCTTGTCTGGTAGAGGAGAATTGTCCGTGACTCAAATGCTGAAGATGATCGCGATGGCCGGTGCGATGGTTCTGCTGAGCGGTGCCTCGGCGATGGCCCAGGACGTCGTCACTCCCGCGAACCAGTGGACGCTGATCAATCTGACCTCGCCGTTCGGCGCCGGCCTGGCGATCCTCGGCGCGGCCTACGGCATCGGCAAGATCGGTGCGGCGGCCGTCGAGAGCATGGCCCGCCAGCCCGAAGTGGCCGGCGACATCCGCGGTGCCCTGCTCCTCGCGGGTGCTCTGATCGAAGGGGCCACGTTCTTCGCCCTCATCGTTTGCATCGCTCGCTGAGGTTGGCTGGAATCGCGGTTTCCAGCGGGCTTGCGTCCGTCTGAGGGGACCGCACACCTTTCCGGTCGGATGGCCGTCCGGAGTGTTCCGCTTCACGCGCTGTGTTCGAGGCTGACGATGAGTGCATTCTGCCGATGGATTCCGACTGTGGTTCTCGCCGTCTCGCTGGTTGCGGGGGGGTGGGGAACGCTGACGCCTGCACGGGCGGCGGACGACCATCACACGACGGCGAGCGATGCCGATCACGACACCCACGGGGGGGCCGCGGGGGGCGTCGACCTGCCGATGAAGTTCAAGGGCGACCTCGCCTTGTGGTCGTTCGTGACCTTCCTGGTCTTCTTCCTCGTTCTCTCGAAGATCGCCTGGAAGCCGCTGACCGCGGCTCTCGACAAGCGGGAGTCGGGAATCGAGAAGAACATCGTCGAGGCGGAAGCGGCCCGCGTGAAGGCTCAGCAGATGCTGGCCGAACACGAGCGGAAACTGGCGACCACTCAAGAGCAGATCCGGGCGATGCTCGACGAGGCGCGTCGGGATGCGGAAACCGCCAAGCAGACGATTCTGGCCGAGGCGGCCAAGCAGGCGGAGGCCGAGCGGAAGCGGGCGGTAGCCGACATTGAACAGGCCAAGAATGTCGCGCTGGGTCAGTTGTTCGACGCGATGTCCGATCGCGTCGTGGCGGCGACCGAGCACGTCATCGGTCGGTCGCTGAACGAAGGGGATCACTCGCGCCTGGTGAGCGAGGCGCTCGCCCAGGTTTCGCCGAAGGCCTGACGTTTCGTAGCACGGGCACTCCTGCCCGTGAGTCTGTGCTTTGAACTCGGGCGATTTTCGAAAGTCATTCTTTCGCACGGGCAAGAGTGCCCGTGCTACGGCAGGCCGGACGAAAGACGCGGGAAGCGACGACATGATTGATCCTTCACAAGTCGACACGCGCCCTCCCAGCGTCATGGAAGACCCGAGCGTTCAGATGATCGCGCGGGTTTATGCCCAGTCGTTCCTCGAAGCGGGCCGCGAGGCAGGCGTCGAGGGGCTGCTCGAAGAATTCAAGTCGTTCCAGGCCGACGTGCTGGATCGCAATCCGGAGTACCGCCGGCTGCTGCTGACGGGGGCTCTGAACAAGGACGACAAGCTGGCCCTCATCGACCGGACCCTGACCGGCCGGGGGTCGGAGATCTTCGTCAACTTCCTGAAGGTCGTCACCCGGCATGAACGGCTGGATCTGCTCCCGCAGATTCTCCGCGAGACCGAGTTGACCTGGGAGCGGGCGGCGGGCAAACGGCGGGTGCAGGTGAAGTCGGCGGTCGAGTTGAACGAATCGGCCCGGCAGCAGATTGCCGGACGGCTTCAGGAGACGATGGGGTTCACCCCGATTCTGGAAACAAGCGTCGATCCCGGCCTGCTCGGCGGGCTGGTGATTCGAGTCGGCGATACGGTTTACGACAGTTCGTTGCGTTCCCGCTTGAAGCAGTTGCGGGAGCGTTTCCGTACGAGGAAAGTCCATGAAATTCAAAGCGGACGAGATCGCTTCAGTCATCACGAGTGAGATCTCGGGCTTTCGCGGTCAGGTTCAGACGAGCGAGGTCGGCCGCGTTCTCGAAGTCGGCGACGGCATTGCCCGCTGCTACGGCCTTTCGTCCGCCATGTCGGGCGAAATGGTCGAGTTCCAGAACGGCACGCGCGGGCTGGTGTTCAACCTCGAAGAGAATTCGGTCGGCGTCATCATCCTGGGAGACTACCTGACCATCGCGGAAGGCGATGAGGTCAAGTCGACCGGGGCGCTGTTGTCGGTGCCGGTCGGACCGGGGCTGATCGGCCGCGTTGTCGACCCGCTCGGAAACCCGCTCGACGGCAAGGGGCCGATCGTCTCGAACCAGACTCGTCCGCTCGAAACGGCCGCGCCGGGCGTCGCCCAGCGTCAGCCCGTGAAGCAGCCGCTCCAGACGGGCATCAAGGCGGTCGACGCCATGACGCCGGTCGGCCGCGGCCAGCGCGAGTTGATCATCGGCGACCGCAAGACCGGCAAGACGGCCGTCGCCCTCGACACAATCATCAACCAGAAAGACAGCGGCGTCATCTGCGTCTACGTCGCCTGCGGCCAGCGGGCGTCGAACGTCGCGGCGGTCGTCGAAGTGCTCCGCAAGGCCGGAGCCATGGACTACACGATCGTCGTCTCGGCGACGTCGTCCGACCCCGCCCCGCTTCAGTACATCGCTCCGTACGCCGGAACGGCGATGGCCGAGCACTTCATGTACGAAGGGAAGCACACGCTGTGCGTGTACGACGACCTCTCGAAGCAGGCCGTCGCCTACCGCCAGCTGTCGCTCCTCATGCGGCGTCCGCCGGGTCGCGAAGCGTACCCCGGTGACGTGTTCTACTGCCACAGCCGTCTGCTCGAGCGGTCGGCCAAGCTGAGCAACGAGCTCGGCGGCGGTTCGCTGACGGCCCTGCCGATCATCGAGACGCTCGAAGGCGAAGTGTCGGCGTACATCCCGACGAACGTCATCTCGATCACCGACGGCCAGATCTACCTCGAGCCGGACCTCTTCTATAAGGGCGTCCGTCCCGCCATCAACGTCGGTATCAGCGTCTCTCGCGTGGGCGGAAACGCTCAGACGAAGGCCATGAAGAAGGTGGCCGGCTCGCTTCGCCTCGACCTCGCGGCCTTCCGCGAACTCGAAGCGTTCGCCCAGCTCGGAACCGAACTCGACAAGGCGACCCAGGGACGTCTCGACCGCGGTTACCGCATGGTCGAACTCCTCAAGCAGCCGCAGTTCCAGCCGCTCCACTTCGCCGACCAGGTCATCAGCATCTATGCGGGCGGCAAGGGCTACTTCGATTCGGTTCCCCGCAACAAGGTGGCCGATGTCGAGAAGCAGCTGCTCGACTTCATGAAGCACGAGAAGTCGGAAGTCCGCAACAAACTGGTCGAGAAGGGTGAGTTGAACGACGAAATCGAGGGACAGGTGAAAGCCGCTCTCGACGAGTTCTTCGCCCGCGTCAAGGCTTCGGCCTGATTGAGTTCCGCGTCGGTTTCACGGTTTTCCTGCCCTCCACTGAATCGCCATGGCCAAAGCTCGTGCCATCGTCAAGCGCCTGAAGGCGGTCAAGAACGTCCGGAAGATCACCCGGACGATGGAATTGATCGCCACGGCGCGGTTCAAGAAGGCCATGGACCGGGCGACCGAAGCGGCCGCGTACACGAAGAAGATCTCGGAGATCGTGGCCGATCTGTCGAAGGCCAACCTCAAGTTCAGCCACCCGCTGCTCGAGACTCACGCCACCGAGAAGAACGCCATTCTTCTGGTGCTGACGTCGAACCGCGGACTGTGCGGGGGGTACAACTCGGGCGTGCTGCGTCTCACCACGCGGCGGCTGACCGAGTTGAAGACCGGTGCGGTGCCCGCCGAGGGGGTCGAAGCCAAGGTCGAACCGAAGGCGTGCCAGCTGGAAGTCTCGGGAAAGCGCGGCATCGCGTTCCTCAAGTTCCAGCGGGTGCCGATGGAGAAGACCTATCTCCACTTCGAGGACAAGCCGGCCTTCGACCAGGTGAACGAACTGGCCGACCGCTACATCGCCGACTACATCGACGGAAAGCTCGACCGGCTGGAGATCGCCTATACGAAGTTTGAATCGGCCTCGCGACAGTTTGCGGTGGTCGAGACGCTGCTTCCGATGGGTGATCTTTCGACGACCGGCCGGGGAACTCCCGCCAAGACGGCGGCGACCACGGAAGAGACTTCCAAGCAGTCGGTCGATTACGAATTCCTGCCGTCGGCCGAAGAGATTCTTCAGGACATTGTGCCGGCCGCCTTCAAGGCCCGGCTCTTCAAGTGCTTTCTCGACGCGGCGGTGAGCGAGCAGATCTTCCGGATGGTCGCCATGAAGGGGGCTACGGAAAATGCCTCGGACATGATCAAGGACCTGTCGAAGCAATACAACCGGGCCCGCCAGACGCAGATTACGAGCGAACTTTCGGAAATCATCGGCGGAGCCGCGGCGCTGGAATAGGCGAGTGGGTAGTTGGCAGTTGGTAGTGGGTAGCCAGACAAAGCAGAAGAAGCAGTAGCAAAGGCGGAGGAGAGGACATTAGGAAACGAGGTGCTTGCGATGCGAGTCGAAAGCCACCGCGATCTGATTGCCTGGCAGAAAGCGATTCGACTGGTTGTCGTCAGCTACCGAGTGACTCACTCGTTTCCTGCGGAAGAGAGATTCGGGCTCACCCAACAATTACGACGTGCGGCCGTGTCGGTAGCAGCGAATATTGCTGAAGGCAAAGGGCGTGGGACGCCAAGTGAATTCAATCGTTTTCTGAATATCGCAAACGGTTCGTTGACGGAATTAGACACGCATTTTGTGATAGCCCGCGAACTGGGCTATCTGGATCAATCCACATTAGAAGCAGTAGTGTCGCAGATTGAAGAAGTGGGGCGGATCGTGACGGGGCTGAGAAAGTCGCTCGGCTGACTTCTCTTCCCTGTCTTCCTTCTGGCTACCCACTGCCCACTACCCACTACCCACTTCGGCCCAACCATGATTGCCGCTGCTGAAAAATCGACCGGACGCGTGACGCAGATCATCGGCTCGACCTTCGACGCCGAGTTCCCGGAAGACAAGCTTCCCGAGATCTACAACGCTCTCAAGGTCGAGACCGAGAACAAGGGCGTGAAGCTCAAGGTCACCGGCGAAGTGCAGCAGCACCTCGGCGGCGGCCGCGTCCGTTGCGTCGCCCTCGGATCGACGGACGGCATGGTCCGCGGGATGGAAGTGGTCGACACCGGAGCCGCCGTGTCGGTTCCCGTCGGCAAGGGAACGCTCGGCCGGGTGTTCAACCTGCTGGGCGATCCGGTCGACGGCCGCGGCGAAGTGCAGACCGAAGAACGCTGGCCCATCCACCGCGACGCCCCGCTCCTTGAGAACCTCTCGGCCAAGACCGAAGTCTTCGAGACGGGCATCAAAGTCGTCGACCTCCTCACCCCGTTCGTCCGCGGCGGTAAGGCCGGGCTGTTCGGCGGGGCCGGTCTCGGCAAGACGGTCATTCTCACCGAGCTCATCGCCCGTATCGCGTCGGCCCACGGTGGCTTCTCGGTCTTCGCCGGCGTCGGCGAGCGCACCCGCGAAGGAAACGACCTCTGGCTCGAAATGCAGGAAACCAAGATCGGCAACACCGGCCGGTCCGTTATCGAACAGACCTGCATGGTGTTCGGCCAGATGAACGAGCCGCCCGGAGCCCGTCTCCGCGTCGCCCTCTCGGCCCTCACGATGGCCGAATGGTTCCGTGACGCGACCGGCTCCGACACGCTCCTCTTCGTCGACAACATCTTCCGGTTCTCGCAGGCCGGTTCCGAAGTGTCGGCCCTCCTCGGCCGTATGCCGAGCGCCGTCGGTTACCAGCCCACGCTGAGCACCGAGCTCGGTCAGCTCCAGGAACGGATCACCTCGACGAACAAGGGAGCCATCACCTCGGTGCAGGCCGTGTACGTCCCCGCCGACGACCCGACCGACCCCGCCCCCGCGACGGCCTTCAGCCACCTCGACGCGTTCATCTACCTCGAACGCAAGATCGCCGAAAAAGGCTTGTTCCCGGCCATCGACCCGCTCGCCTCGTCGAGCCGGATTCTCGACCCGCAGTACGTCGGCGAGCACCATTACCGGGTCGCCCGCCGCGTGCAGCAGATACTGCAGCGGTATCGCGAACTCCAGGACATCATCGCGATTCTCGGTATCGACGAGCTGAGCGAAGACGACAAGCTGGTCGTGCATCGCGCCCGCCGCATCGAGCAGTTCCTCTCGCAGCCGTTCCTCGTCGCTGAACCGTTCACCGGCAAGAAGGGGAACATCACCCCGCTCAAGGAAACGATCCGCAGCTTCGAAGAGCTGTGCGACGGCAAGTGGGACCACTGCTCGGAAGCCGCGTTCCGATATGTCGGCGCCATCGAAGAAGTGGGCGAGCAGGAGAAGAAGCTCCAGGCGGGCGTTTGACGGCACGCGATGTGATCCGACAAGAAGGAAAGTTGGGAATCCTTCGCGGGTGAATCGCACAAATGGCAAAGGTCAAAGTCTTCCGGACCATGAAGGCCTTGCCTGACGGACTTCCGGAGACAGGACCGGGCGGGCGGCTGCTGGGGATTCGTGGAACAATCGACGTTCCTGCGTCGGGGCCGAGCGATTCAGTCACTCCGGGAACTGGCGGGTTGTCCGTCGCGCCGGACTCACCCGTCCATCTGCCACGCCATAGACGTCCATCGGAACTGGGAGGGACGAGTCGAGACCCTTTGTGGATGTTGGAAGTCGATCAGTTGCCGGCACGGCTGGCCTATCGCCCCGATCCGGCAAATCCGTATCATGGATTCATCGAGCCCGCTGTCCCGATGACGTTGCAAGAATTCGACGAGTCCCTGTCGGCAACGCGGTCTCTCTGGGTTTTGGCGAGTCCATCCGATGTCCCATGAAAAGCCGATTCGCGGTCGGATCGAGTTAGCCCTCGGGTCGGACAATTCGTTTTCTTCGCTCCGCTCGCTCGCAAAAGAGCTGTTGGATGAGGGACGGCGTCAGGAAGACGTGCTGCGACAATTCGAGGAGTATCGAACGATCCTTCAGGACGCCCATGACGAGGCCGGTGAGGAAATCGTCCTGGATGTCATGGATCTGATTTCGGGGTGGTGCAGTCCAGAAGCCCGGCTGGCCAAAGAGACTTCGAACACGTAGCGTCTCAGGGACATATCGGGCATTTCGCGGAAAACGAAGACTTCGAGATTTCACTGATTCGCCATGGCACAAGACCTCCGCCTCGTACTCGTCACTCCGGAAAAGACGCTGCTGGACGAACCGGTCCAGGCGCTGCGGTTTCCGTTGTTCGACGGCCAGATCGGAATTCTCCCCGGCCGCGCCCCGCTCGTGGGACGGCTCGGAACGGGCGAGCTGCGGGTGACGGAAGCGGGCGGCAATGAGCGGTCGTACTACATCGACGGAGGCTTCGCCCAGGTGAAGGGACCGATCGTCACGCTGCTCACCAACCGGGCGGTCCCGGCCGAGTCGCTGACGAAGGCCGAAGGGGAAGCCCTGAAGCAGAAGGCGATGGCTTCGCGACCGAAGACGGACACCGAGTTCGCCGCCAAGGAACGCGATCTTGAACGCGGACGCAAGATCATCGCGATTGCTGCGAAGTGATGTCGGCAGGTTTATCGACCAGACAACAAGGTAGAATCGAAGCCTCGGGGCGACATCGTCCGGGGCTTTTTTCGTTCCACGAATTCAAACGCAACTCATGACCCGCAGGTCAATGCCTCTGATTCTGGATTCCGATTCGCGTTCATTCGCGTCATTCGCGGGCAAATGCTTTTCGGACCTGCCCGCGAATGACGCGAATCCGCGCGGATGAAGATTCAATCCAGAAGAGCTTGAACCACGGAATACACGAAATACACGGAAAAGAGGCCGGAAAGAACTGAAACCGAAGGCTGCGGCTCGATCTGCGGTCAGGCCGCTTCTTCTGCCTCTCCTCTGGATTTCTTTCCGTGTATTCCGTGGTTCCACTCTTCTCTCTCATCGTTTCCATTGCTGACTGCCGAGAGACACGCTCCGCTTGGTTTTCGAGGGGCCTCTCGCGAGAATTGCAGCAGGCAATTCTCTCCCGGTTCTTGCGGACGATGATCGATGAACGCAGAGATCTCCCGGCGCGATGTCCTCCGCAGTGCCAGCCTGGCGATGGCAGCGGGGACGGCCGCCGCCATCGCACCTGCCATGCTTTCAGCGGTTGAGCCGGTCTCCCGCCGCACCGCCGCTGAGCCGTTCGGCTACATGTTCAACACCAGCACCATCAGAGGTCAGACGATCGCTCTGCCTCAAGAGGTCGAGATCGTGGCGAAGGCGGGCTATCACGCCATCGAGCCCTGGACCCGCGAGATCGACGCCTTCGTGCAAGAGGGCGGGTCGCTCAAGGACCTGGGAAAGAAGATCGCTGACCTGGGGCTCACCGTCGAAAGCGCGATCGGCTTCGCCGAGTGGATCGTCGACGACGACGCGAAGCGCGCCCAGGGACTGGAGACCGCCCGCCGCGACATGGACCGCCTCGTGCAGTTGGGCGGCAAGCGGATCGCGGCCCCTCCTGTTGGAGCCACCAACCAGACCGACCTGAATCTCTCGGCGGCGGCCGAACGGTATCACGCCCTGCTCGAGATCGGCCGCAACATCGGCATCGTCCCGCAAGTGGAAGTCTGGGGATTTTCAAAGTCGCTGTCGAAGCTGGGCGAGACGCTGTTCGTCGCCGCGGAATGCCGGCACGCGGACGCGTGCATCCTGCCCGATATCTACCACCTTTACAAAGGCGGCTCCGACTTCGAAGGGGTGAAGCTCCTCTCCAGCGCGGCGGTGCATGTCTTTCACGTCAACGATTATCCCGCCGATCCGCCACGGGCGATGATCGCCGATGCCAACCGCGTCTATCCGGGGGACGGCATCGCCCCGCTCAAGCCGGTGCTGCGGACGCTCCGCGACAGCGGGTTCCGCGGCTACCTCTCGCTCGAACTCTTCAACCGCGACTACTGGAAGCAGGACCCCTTCGAAGTGGCGCGGACGGGGCTTGAGAAGATGAGAACGACGGTGCAGCAAGCCCTTTCTTGACGGCTGCCACGCCAGGGTCAGGGGCCACGGAAACGACGGATCGGACGGAGTGACACGGACGGACAATGCTCACAGAGGCGCTGTGTTCGGATGCCGAACTCCGTCGAGTCCTTCGTTTCCGGCCTGCCTTGGGCTCGAATCCCGCGGATCAATCGGCCCGCGCCTAAAATACTCTGAGACGATTCCCAGACCGTCGTGACGTGGCTTCGAATGACAGACTCTCTGACGCAAGACATTTCCGCTTCCTCTCGCAAATCATGGGCGACGGGTCCCGCCAATTACGGGGACGCACGAGCCGAAGAACTCGCTGCCCGGAATGAGGCCGCGCTGTTCGACGTAACGGGGCGCACGCATCTCACGCTGACCGGCCGCGATCGCGCCCGTTTCCTGCATGGTTTCTGCACGAACGATGTGAAGCGGCTGACGGCCGGCGAAGGGTGCGAGGCCTTCGTCACCAATCTCAAGGGGCGGATCCTCGAGCACATTCTGATTGCGGTCGCCGCCGAGGCGATCGAGGTGAGCGGGACTGCCGGTTTCGAGGAGCCGCTCTACGCTCATCTCGACCGCTACCTGATCACCGACGACGTGCAGATCGCTCGACGCTCCGACGAGTTGGCCGAACTCTTCGTGAGCGGCCCCAAGGCCGCCTCGCTCGTGAACGCCGTCGCCGACGGATCGGGCTCGATTCCACCTTATGCCCATCACAACGTTTCCATCGCCGGAGTGCCGTGCGCGGTGCAGCGGCTCGATCTGCTGGGAACGATGGGATACCTCGTGACGGTTCCGCGCGGCGACATGGAGTCGATGCAAAGAGCGCTCACGCAAGCAGGAGCTCGGCCTGCCGGGGCGGATGTGTTCGACGCGCTGCGGATTGAGTCGGGCCTGCCTTTGTATGGCGTCGATCTGTCGGAAGACAACCTCGCGCAGGAAGCGATGCGCACCGAACAGTGCATTTCGTTCAAGAAGGGTTGCTATCTGGGCCAGGAGCCCATCGCCCGGCTCGATGCACTGGGGCATGTCAACCGGCAGCTCACGGCAATGCGGTTCGCGACCGACGCACTTCCCGCAGCAGGAACGGCATTGCTCACTGCGGATGGGAAGGACGCGGGGAAAATTTCCTCCGCCGCACGCGTCCCTTCGACAGGCCAGATCATCGCGATGGGCATGGTGCGGTCGGCCTTTGCGAAGCCCGGAAGCGAACTTTTCATCGAGGTCGCCGGGAATCGAGTCCGAGGCGAAGTGGCGACGCCGCGGTAGTCCGGCCTTCCAAGGCCGGATGAAGCGATCAGCGCCGAATGAATCGGCCTCGCCGCTTCCGGCGTCTTTCTGGCTTACGGCGTTGGAAGGAGTCATTGGCAGGCCGGGCTACTCGATTCGCAGCAGCACTTTGAGAGCTTCGGGGGAGCGTGCGATTTCGAAGGCTTCGGTCCATTCGTCGAGCGAGTAAGACCGACTGATCAGCGGACGCACCTGGACGGTCCCGGCACGCAGCGCTTTCAGCGCCGGGGCGAACGGCCCGCACCGCGAGCCGACCAGCGTCACCTCATCGATGACGAAGGGGGCCATCAGCAGTGGCGGGCGATCGGCAACGGTCGTCTTCAGTATGATGGTCCCGCGGGGCCTCACGAGAGAGAGAGCCCGCTCAACGCCGCTCGGGGATCCTGTGCAATCGACGACGACATCCGCCCGCACGTCGCCCGGCACTTCGTCGAGTCGCAGAGTGTCGAGGCCGAGCGAGCGCAGCCGAGCGAGCTTGAAGTCGTGTTTCCCGACGACCTGCGTGCGGCATCCGGAAAGCCGCATCACCTGCGCACACAATGCACCAAGGCGGCCATCTCCCAGCACGATGACCGAGAGCGTCGAATCGAGCGCGATCTGAGCGGGAATCTGGAATGCGGCGGCGACTGGCTCGGTGAAGACCGCGATCTCGTCCGGAACGTCGTCAGGTACGGGATGCAGGTTGGTCTCCGGCAGGCAGACGATGTCGGCGAACGCGCCGTGGCGGTTCAGGATTCCGAGCACGGAACGGTGCGGGCAGTGGTTGCCGAGTCCGCGGCGGCACGTCTCGCACGCTCCACAAGGGCAGTTGATCTCTCCGACGACGCGTTGCCCCTGGTAGCGGCCTTCCAGCGCGATGCCGACGAACTCGTGCCCGAGGATTCCCTCGAAGTTCATATAGCCGCGAATCAGCTGCAGGTCGGTTTCGCAGATCCCGGCCATGAGCACGCGGATGCGAACCTCTCCGGGACCGGGGACCGGTTCGGGTGCGTCTGTCTCCAGATTGAGCCGGCCGTTGCGAAGAGTGAGGGCGCGCATGACATCACCAACATGAAGGCGGCCGGAATTCGGGAACTTTGGTACGAATCCGGATGTCCCAACCGCGGGTTTTATTCTGTAGGGTTCTGTTTCGCGACTGCTCGACGATCCGTCAGATTTTTCTGTGACTTATTCTGGACGGTTTGCGTCTTTCCGGCGTTGTCGTTGGAGAAGTCCGTCCACTTCGTCCTGTTGGAAGGAGCTTCGCCGACGTTCAGGAGAGGCGCCAGATTCGAGGGAATTCCAGTACCCGAGGCCTTGTCGCGCTCAAGTGTTGTCGGAATATTCCCACCTTCCTGATGCCGGCCGATTCCTTCCCACCTTGCCGTCCAGACCTCGACAACCCCCACCATAAACCCCTTTCGATTGAGGAGTTACATCTTTGTCGCGTGACCGTCTCCAAAGCGGACTCGTAAGCCAGCCCGCGTCAACGGACGCGCCGGCGGAGCGATCCGATGTGGACACGGCACCCCCTGTGGTCGAGAGGCCATCGTCACCGGGAGTTTCCCGCACTTCGCAACCCACCCAGAAGCCTGTGGCTCCGTCGGGAAACCACCATCCCGTCAATTCCGCAGTGCACCCCGCAGTTTCCCCTAAGTCGTCGACCGGATCATCGGACGCGATTCCGGTCTCGGCTTCGCTCCTGGGGGAGAAGCAGGTCGAAGCCCTTTCGGAGTTCTTCGAGAATCTGCGTCGCAGCCGGCTGATGCGGTCGCAGGCGTTTCAGACGATGCGGTCGCGGGTGATGACCGAAGGGCAAATGACAGCCCGTGAGTTCGCCGAGAGCCTGGTCGAATCGGGGATTCTCACGCGCTGGCAGGCCGACCGGTTGCTCGTGGGCAAAGCGGGCTTCCAGCTCGGCAAGTATCGGTTGATCGATCGCATCGGTGCGGGCGGAATGGCGGTCGTGCTGAAGGCCCAGCAGAAGGATCTCAACCGGACGGTCGCCATCAAGATTCTCGCCCGGACGCTGCTGAAGCGCGACGACGCGATGAAGCGGTTCTTCCGCGAGATCCACGCCGCGTCAGTCCTCGAGCATCCCAACATCGTGCGGGCGCTCGACTCGAACTGCATCGACGGCGTTCCCTTCCTGGTGATGGAATACGTGGAAGGTCGCGATCTGCATTCGATCGTGTCGCAGCGCGGCCCGCTGTCGATTGCGTGGGCGTGCGAGTTTGTCCGGCAGGCGGCGCTGGGCCTGCAGCACGCTTATGAGCGCGACATCATTCACCGCGACATCAAGCCGGCCAACCTGCTCGTCACGCGGCGTTCGCCCGCGGATCCGCTGACCGTCAAGATCCTCGACTTCGGACTCGCGAAGTTCGCCAGCGACACGCCCGACACCGGTTCGATTACCGCCGCCCACCAGATCTTCGGCACGGTCGATTTCATCTCGCCCGAGCAGGCCCGCAGCGCCCGCTCGGCCGACATCCGCTCGGACATCTTCAGCCTCGGCTGCACGTTCTACTACATGCTCTCAGGTCGCCCCCCCTTCCCCGGCGAGACGGCGATGGAGAAGCTGACCGCGCGAATTGCTGACGGCCCCATTTCGATCCGCAGCCTGCGAAGCGATGTACCGCCCGAGGTGGAAGCGGTCCTGCTGCGGATGCTGGCCCGCGATCCCGCGGCACGCTTTCAGACTCCCAGCGAGGTAGCGCAGGCGCTCGAACCGCTGGCCGCCGCCATCGACGCCGCGGCAGACACGCCCCTCTCCCGACGCCCCAACGACGAACGGACACCGCTGCCCGCCGCCACGCACGAATCGGAACTGGCTCTCGAAAAGTTCCTCGCCCACCTGGCGCGAGAGCAGACCAACCTCCCCGAAAGTGGCGACGCCATCCCGGTCCCCGCCCCGCATCAGTCGCGGCGGACGACGTTCATCGCGCTGGCTGTCATCGGCATCGTGTTCTTCCTTGGGATCCTGCTGTTCGCTCCCCCGCTGGGGCTGCGCGACCGATTGCGTGCGCAGGAGTCCGAAAGCGAACAACCGGAGCCCGCCGTCGGCAGTGAGCCGACCGAAGAACCAGCGCCGGCGCCATCGAACGCGGGCGCTGAAACGTGGCCGGGCGAGTCGCACGATCTGCTCGTCGCATGGCATTCCGGGTTGGAGAAGCGACTGACAGGCCATCCCTTCGCCACCGGATGGGGGCTCGAACTGGGGACCGACACGCGGTTCGGACCGAAGGGGGAGTTGCGGCTTCAGAAGGGAAACGCCGTCGTTCATGGCCCCGAGCCGCTGGTTCGCGAGGAATGCCGCCGGACGAACGAGTTCGCTCTCGAACTGCAAATCACTCCCGCGACAATACAGGGGGCGGGGCGTCGACGGATCGTCACGTTGAGCGCTGGAAATCGAGTGTTGTTTGTCCTCGGCCAGCAGAAGGACCAACTCCTCGCCCGCGTCGAGACGGACCTCAGCGGACAAGGCCGCGGCAGCTTCGACGTCGAACTGTGCCGGCTGACGGCCAACGTCCCGCGGCATGTGCTGGTCTGCTATCGCGACGGCCAGCTGCTGTGCTACGCGAACGGAGAAAAAATCTCCGAGCGGGACGATGTGCGCGGCAAGCTGAGCGGTTGGAACGAGCCGAAGATCACGCTGGGGGACAACTCGCAGAGCCGGCCGTGGAAGGGGACGATCGAGCGGTTCGCGCTGTTCAACCAGTTCTTCACGCTCGAGGATGCCCGCGCCCGCTACCTGATGTCGGAGCGCCTTTCCGCCGACACCGACAGGAACGCCGCGCGTTGAGCGACTGATTTGCTCCGCTTGCATTTGAGACATCCCCTGCGTTGGAATGTCGTTCCCTCCACCATCGTCCCTCGCCATTGACCCCGAGGAGCCCTTCGATGTCAGTCGATCGCAGGAAGGTCTGGTCGTCGCTGAGCCAATTCGTCGCCGCGTTCATGCTTGCCCTGCCGATCGCCCCTGTCGTCAAAGCCGACGACGGCAGGCAGCCCAACGTCGTGCTCATCGTCGCCGACGACCTTGGGCTTCAACTCGGCTGCTATGGGGATACCGTCGCGCGGACGCCTCACATCGATCGCTTCGCCGCGGGATCAACGCGATTTCTCCGCGCCCACTGCACCACCGCCAGCTGCAGCCCCAGCCGGTCGGTCCTGCTGACGGGACAGTTCAATCATGCCAATGGGCAATACGGCCTCGCGCACGCGGACCATCACTTTGCCGCGTTCGACACGCTCAAGTCGCTGCCGGTGATCCTCTCGGAAGCCGGCTACCGCACCTGCTCGGTCGGCAAGGTGCACGTCTCGCCCGAGCGGATGGTCCACTTCGACACCTACTCCAACGAAGGGACGCAAGGGAGCCGCAATACCGTCCGCATGGCGGCCAACGCGCGGGCGTGGATCGAGGAGAAATCCGATAAGCCCTTCTTCCTCTACTTCTGCCCCACCGATCCGCACCGCAGCGGTCCCGGCCAGTTCGCCAACCAGCCGAAGAACCCCGACCGATACGAAGGAGTGACGCCGGTCACTTTCGATCCCGCGAAGATGAGCGTTCCGCCCTGGCTCCCCGATACTCCCGAGGCCCGTGCGGAGTGGGCCGAGTTCTACCAGTCGATCTCGCGGTTCGATGAAGGGGTGGGACGGCTGCTTGACTCGTTGAAGGAGTTGAAGCACTGGGATGACACGCTCATCCTCGTCCTCAGCGACAACGGCCCGCCCTTCCCGGGAGCCAAGACGACCCTCTACGAACCCGGCGCGCGGCTGCCTCTGCTGGTGAAACTTCCCGGCCAGAAGACGGTCGGCAGGACCAGCGATGCCCTCGTCTCGTGGGTCGACATCACGCCGACGATTCTTGACGTGTGCGGGGTGACGCCGAAGCCGGTCCCCGCATTCCGTCCGCGAGAAAACGAGTTGAAGCCGATCCCCGGCAAGCCGCAGCCCGTCACCTTCCAGGGAAGATCGTTCAAGGCGGCCGTCGAACGCGAAATGAATCCCGACTTCGATGAGATCTACCTGTCGCACTCCTTCCACGAAGTGACGATGTACTACCCGATGCGCGGCATCATCAGCGGCCGCTACAAGTATCTCTGGAATCTTGCGTCGCCGCTCCCCTTCCCCTTTGCGTCCGATCTCTATATGTCGACGACCTGGCAGGGAGTCCTCAAACGCAAGGACTCGCAGTATGGCGTGCGATCGGTCAAGGACTACGTCTTCCGCGCCACGCACGAGCTCTACGACCTCGAGGCCGATCCGAACGAGACGCACAATCTCGCGGACGACCCGGCCCATGCCGCACGACTCAAGGAATTGCAGGCCAAAGTCCGCGCCTGGCAGGAACGGACGCGGGACCCCTGGGTCACGAAATGGGAGTACGAGTGACGAGCGGGGATTTCCCGTCCCGCGCCGTTAGAATGAGTCCGCGCTCGCCCTCGTGCCGAAGGTTTAATTGCCGTGTCGGAATCCGTCCCCGCAGAGTCTGCCGAAGCCGCCTCGCCACACACTGCGGATGATGCGGCGCAATTGCGCTCGCGTCGACTCGTGGTTTCAGCCCTCTTTCTGATCGTCGTCGCGTACGCAGTCTTCATGGCGGTCAATCCATCTCGCGGAGCGCCACTCCCGTCGGAACACGTCGAGACGCCAACCGAGCCTCATGACTCGGAGCACGGCGACAAAGGACACGCGCTAGCCACGGCCCCCGCGGCCTACAGCGTGATCCCCTTCGCTGCGCTGCTGGGATGCATCGCCCTGCTGCCCCTCATTCATGCCACCGGGCACTGGTGGGAGCACAATCGCAACAAGTTTCTCGTGGCCGCCGGACTGGGGGTTGTGACGCTCGCCTACTACGCCTTTGTGTATGGCCACGGCGTGCACGATCATCTCAGCGAGACGACGTCGGCCGCCGGCTTTCCCGCCGCTGTGACCGTCGTGCGGAACGCCATTCTGAACGACTACATCCCGTTCATGACGCTGCTGTTCTGCCTGTACGTCATCAGCGGAGGAATCTCGATCGACGGGAGCCTGGTCGGCCGGCCGTCGTTGAATGTGCGGTTCCTCGGGCTGGGGGCCGTGCTGGCCAGCTTCATCGGGACGACGGGTGCGGCAATGCTGCTGATCCGCCCGCTGATCAAAGCGAACGCCCGGCGACGGCGCATCGTGCATACGGTCGTCTTCTTCATCTTCATCGTCTGCAACACCGGCGGCTGCCTGCTGCCCCTGGGAGATCCGCCGCTGTTCCTGGGTTACCTGAAAGGGGTCCCGTTCCTCTGGACATTCAATCTGGCGATTCCCTGGGCCTTCGCGAATGGCGTCCTGCTGGCGGTGTATTTCGCGTGGGACAGCCTGCTCTACCGCCGCGAGGATGAGTCGGTGAAGCGTCCCGACGGAGAGCCGCAACCGCTGGGAATCCGCGGTGCGGTGAACTTCGCGTGGCTGGCCGGCGTGATTGCGGCGGTGGCCATCCTCGTGCCGGGAAAGCCGCTGCCCGGAACGAACTGGGCGACCCCGCTCTATTTTCGCGAAGCGGTCATGCTGACGCTGGCCGCCCTCTCGCTCCTCACGACCTCGATCGCCGTGCGGGCCAGCAATCACTTTCATTACGGGGCGATTCTCGAGGTCGCGGCCCTGTTCTCGGGGATCTTCATCTGCATGCAGGCTCCGATCGAGATCCTCAACGTGCATGGGGCCGAGTTGGGCATCGACCGGCCGTGGAAATACTTCTGGGGCTCGGGAACGCTCTCCAGTTTTCTCGACAACGCGCCGACGTATGTCGTCTTTTTCGAGACTGCCCGCGCCGCTGCGGGAGACGCTGCGGGACGATTGGTTCAACCCGTCGGCGTCGACTTCACGACGCTCATGGCCATCAGCCTGGGCTCGGTCTTCATGGGCGCCAACACCTACATCGGCAACGGGCCGAACTTCATGGTGAAGGCGATCGCCGAGGCCAACAACATCCGCATGCCGAGCTTCTTCGGCTACATGGCCTACAGCTGCGGGATTCTCATTCCGCTGTTCGTGGTGGTGACCTTCGTCTTCTTTCGCTGATGGTCGTCTCTCGTACCGCGAAAGAACGTTGCCTGGGGCGATGCCGGCTCGCGAAGGGCACAAAGCCCCCTGCGCGCACGCGTCCGTTCGCAGAGCAATAGACGGCCATCTTCGGTATGCTCAGGGGCCTCACCTTCGCGGAGACCACCATGAGCGACGTCAAGAACTACGGGGCCGTCGGTGACGGCAAGGCGGACGATACCCAGGCAATCCAGCATGCGGTGGAGTCGGGGGTTGGATTCATCGAGTTCGGCCGCGGCACGTATCGCATCACCCGGACCATCCTCGTCGATCTGGCGACGACGGGCCGCACCGGCCTGGCAGGGTCGGGGGGCGTGGCGAAGATCGTCCACGAAGGAAAGGGCCCCGCCTTCTTCTTCCGCGGCACGCACGCCGCCACGGCCGATCCGTCGGGCTTTCGCCCGGAGGAATGGCAGAACGAGCGAATGCCGATCCTCAGCAACCTGGAGATCGAAGGGAAGCACCCCGAAGCCGATGGCGTCCGCGTCGAAGGGGTCATGCAGCCGACGTTCGTCGGCGTGCTGATTCGCGAGGTGCGGACGGCGCTGCACGTCACGGGGCGAGCGCGGAATGTGATCGTCAGCGCCTGCCACTTCTACAACAACAAAGGGATCGGCGTTCACTTCGACACGCTCAACCTGCACCAGGCGATCATTACCGGATCGCACATCAGCTATTGCCGGCTCGGCGGCATCCGTGTCGAGCGGAGCGAGATCCGCAACTTCCAGGTGACCGGCTGCGACATCGAGTACAACAACAACCGGGCCCACAAGGTGCCCGATGCCGATGACGCGCCGACGGCCGAGATCTATCTCGACGTCGGGCAGGGGTCGATCCGCGAAGGGACCATCGTCGGCAATACCATCCAGGCCACCTACAGCCCCAACGGGGCCAACATCCGCTTCATCGGGGCGGGGCCGGACAAGAACCACAAGATCGGGATGTGGTCGATCACCGGCAACCTGATCGGCAGCCAGGAGACCAACATCCACCTCAGCAGCGCCCGCGACGTGACGATCAGCGGGAACCACATCTACAGCGGGCACAAGCGGAACCTGCTCGTCGAGGACAGCCGCAACATCGTCGTCGGGGCGAACTGCTTCGGCCACAATCCCGACTATCAGGCGAACGAGCTCTGCACGGGGATCCGGTTCGTCAATTCGGTCGACTGCGTGATGAGCGGCACGCTGATCCAGGACTGTCAGGCGGGGAAGCACACGGTACCGAATGTCGTCGAATTAGAGCGCGAGGCGCTCGTCGAATTTGTGAAGTGTCGCCGGATCAATCTGACTGGAGTGCAGGTGGTCGACGGCGCGCCTTACGGCATCACCTTCGACGAGTGTCGCGATACCGTTCTCTCCGGCTGCACGATTCTCGACAGCCGCGAGACGAAGCTGATGAAGTCGGCGATTCACTGGACCGGCGAAGGCTCGGGCAACCTCGTCTCCGGCTGTCGGCTCGATCCCGGAAGCGACGGAAAGCTGAGCCTTCCGGAGCATGTCACGCAGAACGGCAACCTCGTCGGCTGACTTGTCGGAATCCACACGCATCCGAGGTCGCGGATGCATCCCCTGGATGCCTCGCCGCACTCGCCCCGCGCGCCAACAATAGGACTGGCGAACTTCCGTACCAGGACCCACACTGGATCCGTGGCCGGAGCCCCGGAACCCGTGTGATTCCCGTCTTCGAACTCGGGCAACAGGCAACGCGAAGCCATCAGCCAGGACATTCCGCTGAGGAACAAGGATGGCGTTTTTCGGATTTCATCCGCTCATCGAGCAGTGGTTTCTTTCGCGTTTTCACGGCCCGACCGAACCGCAGGAACAGGGGTGGCCGCACATCGCGGCGGGCGAACACACGCTCATCGCGGCCCCCACGGGAAGCGGAAAGACGCTCACCGCGTTCCTCGCCTGCATCGACCGACTGCTGAAGCGAGCGCTGGCAGGAGAGCTGCGCGATGAAGTCTCGGTCGTTTACGTGTCCCCGTTGCGTGCGCTGTCGAATGACATGCACCGCAATCTCGAAGAGCCGCTCGCGGAAATCCTCGCACTGGCGATGGGGCAGAAGGTGTCGAAGGAGACAGGAGACAGGAGTCAGGAGACAGGAGTTGAAGGGGGGCTCTTCGCGGATGTCGCAATCGACGCTCCAACCGACGTTCCACCGCCGCTTGCGGGTTCGCGAACGTCGAAGAAGGCTCCCACGCCATTGATCCGCGTCGGCCTGCGCACGGGCGACACGACGCCCGCCGAGCGCGCCCGCATCATCCGCAAGCCCCCGCACATCCTGGTGACGACCCCCGAGTCGCTCTACCTGATGCTCACCGCCCAGCGCGGCCGCGAAGCGCTCGCCAACGTCGAAACGATCATCATCGACGAGATCCACGCCCTCGTCCGCGACAAGCGCGGCTCGCACCTGTCACTCACCATCGAACGCCTTGAAGCCCTCGTCGGCCGCCCGCTGCAGCGCGTCGGCCTCTCGGCCACGCAGAAGCCCATTGAGTGTGTGGCAGCATACCTGGTGGGCGGTGCGCCGCCGGATGATGCAAGGCACTGCGAACCCGCAAGCGACCTCAGTGCCTCTCTCGAATCGCCCGCGGCCCAAGACTGTCCCAAGGCAGCCGCAACCGCGGCATCCACCACGCCTGCGAGTTCGCAACGCCTTCAACCTTCAACCTTCAACCCTCAACCCTCAACCTCCCGCCCCTCCCCATCAACCTCCCCCCGCCCCCCCTGCCGCATCGTCAACGTCGGCCACACCCGGAAGCTTGATCTCGCCATCGAGATTCCGCCCAGCCCCCTCGGGGCCGTGTGCATGCACGAGCAGTGGGCTGAGATTCATGACCGGCTCATCGAACTGATCCAGCAGCACCGCAGCACGCTGATCTTCGTCAACACCCGCAAGCTGGCGGAACGCCTGACCCACGAATTGACCGAATTGCTCGGCGAAGATGCAGTCGGCAGCCATCACGGGTCTCTTTCAGCCGAAATCCGTCTGAAGGTCGAGCGTCGGCTGAAGGCCGGCGAGATCAAGGCGGTGGTGGCGACCGCGTCGCTCGAACTCGGCATCGATGTGGGCTACATCGACCTCGTCGTGCAGATCGGCTCGCCGCGGTCGATTGCGGCGTTCCTGCAGCGGATCGGTCGTTCGGGACACTCGCTGGGACTCATCCCGAAGGGGCGGTTGTTCGCCCTCACGCGCGACGAGTTGATGGAATGCATGGGGCTGATGCGGGCGATCAAATACGGCCGGCTCGATGCGGTGGCCATCCCCCCAGCCCCGCTGGATGTGCTGGCGCAGCAGATCGTCGCCGAGGTCGCCGCGAAGGAATGGGACGCGGACGAACTCTACGAGATGTTCCGCCGCGCCGATCCCTACAGGAACCTCGACCGTCACGAGTACGACGAGACTCTGCGGTTCCTGGCCGAAGGGGTCCCGACATCCGCCCGCACCATCCCCGCGTATCTGCACTTCGACCATGTGAATCGCCGGCTGAGGGCGCGTCCTGGCTCCCGCATTGCCGCCATCGCCAATGCGGGAGCGATCCCCGAAGTCGGCTCGTATCGCGTCGTGACCGAAGGCGAAGGAACGGTCGTCGGCACGCTCGATGAAGAGTTCGCCGTCGAAAGCAACCGCGGGGACATCTTCCTGCTGGGGAACAACTCGTGGCGAATCCTGCACGTCCGCGGCAGCGACGTGACGGTCGCCGATGCTCACGGCGCGCCCCCCACCATTCCCTTCTGGCAGGGAGAAGCCCCCGGCCGCACGATCGAGCTTTCGGAAGAAGTCTCCCTGCTTCGCGAGGAGTTCGAACAGCGGCTCGACGACCGCCCGGCCCTCGAAGCATGGCTTCTTGACGAAACAAAGATCACGCCTGATGCGGCGAACCAGATCATCTCGTATGTCGCCGCCCAGAAAGGAGCGTTGGGCGTCCTGCCGACCGGCAAGACGGTCATCTTCGAGCGGTTCTTCGACGAGACGGGCGGGATGCAGATCGTCATTCACGCCCCGTTCGGGACGTCGGTGACGCGGGGCTGGGGCTTCGCGATGCGGAAGCGGTTCTGCCGCTCGTTCGACTTCGAGCTCCAGGCCACGGCCGACGATGACGGTTTCCTGCTCTCGGTCGGACCACAGCACAGCTTTCCGCTCGAAAGCCTGTTCCCGATGGTGACCAGGGCCAACGCCCGCTCGCTTCTCGAACAAGCCGCTCTTCGCACGCCCGTCTTCCAGATTCGATTCCGGTGGGCGGCGACGCGGGCGCTGCTCGTCCTCCGCCGGAAGAATGGCCAAAAGGTTCCTCCGGCGCTGCAACGCTTCCGGGCCGACGACGTTCTCTCGGCGATCTTCCCGCAGCTCACCGGCTGCCAGGAACACAACCACGGCGAGATGACGGTCCCCGACCATCCCCTCGCCCGGCAGGCGATGGAAGACAGCCTGCACGAGTTCATGAACCTGAACGGACTCAGGGCCGTGCTTGAACGGGTTGAGGCGGGAGAGATCAAACTTCTCGCCCGAGATACGCGAGAACCTTCCCCCTTCTGCTACGAGCTTCTCAATGCCGACCCCTACGCCTTCCTTGACGGCGGCGAAGTGCAGGAGCGCCGCGCGCGGGCCGTCCAGACGCGGCGCTCGCTGACCGTCGAAAGCGTCAATGATCTCTCGCGTCTCGACCCGGAAGAGATCGCCCAGGTCCGCCGCGAGGCGCAGCCGCTGGTGCGGAGCGCCGATGAACTGCATGACGTGCTGATGAGCCGCATCGTCCTGCCGGTCGGAGGACAGGGCCAGGGGGGCATGGGGCGAGGGGGGGAGGGGAGGATTG
>JADZEF010000240.1 GCA_020850695.1 Planctomycetaceae bacterium
CCAGCCGCCGAGGTTGTACGAATAGGGAACCATCAGCTGGCCGTGCTGCTTGCCCTGGCGGTCAAAGTCGACGGAGCAGTGAATCGGACTCTTGGTCATGGAGCGGGGAGGATTGAGGGATGGAGAAACAGAAGGATGGAGCAAAACTGCATTGAGCGCGGGAACTCGAACGAATGTCGCGATTGACGGCCCGCTGTCAACTGACCGATGCGTCGAGAGCGTCGTTGAGCATCGCGCGCGGGCTCCATTTCAGACGTCGCGCAACGCGCGGAAAACGGGAATTGCAGTCTTTACCAGTTCCAGATGTCTCCACGCCTTTCTTCGCGCCCGAAGGACGTCCTTTTCGAGTGCGGAACGCCCTTCGTTGTCCAATGCTTCGCGCCTCAATGAGGCTTCGCAAGGCGCTGCAAGCCGCGATTGGGTCGGACGTTGCGGGACTGCACGTCAGCCCGGTCCCAACCTGTCGTCCGGATGCATCGCATCGAAAAGCGATTGTCGAAACTGCCTTTTTTCGAATGGCACGGCGCGTGCATTACGTCCCCGCATCACCAGTCGGATGAGAGTCACAGTGACTCACATCAGGGGACACCGCGAGAGAGGTCGCGGATCTGGTTCGCCGGAATGCACTCTCGTGCCTGAAAGAAAAGGGACAGTTCAATGACTCGCTTCACCATCGCTGCCGTGGCGGCCGCCATCGTCGGACTCGGACTTACGGCGGCTCCGGCCTCCGCTCAGTACGGAATCGCTCCGGGAGGCTGCTATGGCGGCAACTGCCGCACCGGAAATTGCCCGAACGGAAACTGCTACGCTCGTCCGGTGACGGGCTACAGCTCGACGTCGCACTATGCCGCCAACTCGCCGTACTACAGCACCAGCAGCTATTCGACTCCGTACGCCACCGGCTACGGCAGCTGCCCGAACGGAAACTGCTCGACCGGTTACTGCCCGAACGGCAAGTGCTCGACGGGCTACTGTCCGAACGGAAACTGTGCGGCGGGCAAGTGCACCAACTGCATGAACGGCACGTGTGCCAAGTGCGCGAACGGAACGTGCGATTGCCCGAACTGCCTGAGCGGCAACTGCCCGAAATGCCGTGCGGCGAACTACAACAGCTACTACCGCCCGGCCAGCAACTTCAATTACAACTACTCGATGCCGCGTCGTTACTGAGAGGACACAAGCGAGCGGTCGATTCCATCGGGGGCGCGTGCTGCTGATGAATGTCGAGTGAAACTTTCTCACTCGGATGACCGAACGGGTCGGCCGTCTCGCAAAACAACCTGAGATTCTTCAGACCCTCGCCCGGCACTGTCCGGCCGAGGGTTTGTTTCTTGCTACACTGCGACAACGGCCAAAAAGAAAGTAGCCCTCACGCTCCGCGTGAGGTTAAGCCGTCGTGAGATCGCGGGCGGAGCGGTTCTTCAGCAGTCTTTGCGCGCCCGGCTTTCCTCACGCAGAGCGTGAGGGCTACTCTCCTTGCCAGCGCAACCTTTCGACGTCAGTTGACTGACGATTGAGTATCCAGCGAATCCTGCCGAGGCATCAGACGATGGCGATTGACGTGGGGACGAATCTCGGGGCGCGGTGCGGGATTGTGCTGGCGGGGGGCTCGGGGACGCGGCTGTATCCGGCGACGCGGGCCGTCAGCAAACAGCTCCTGCCGGTCTACGACAAGCCGATGATCTACTACCCGCTCACCACGCTGATGCTGGCGGGCATCCGCGACATCCTGATCATCAGCACGCCCGTCGATCTCCCGCTGTTCCACCGGCTCCTGGGTGACGGGACCGACTGGGGGATCCGTCTCTCCTATGAGGAACAGCCGCACCCAGGCGGGCTGGCCCAGGCGTTCCTCATCGGCGAACGGTTCATCGCCGGGCGACAGTCATCCCTCGTCCTGGGGGACAACATTTTCTATGGCCATCAGCTCAGCCAGATGGTGCAGGCGGCCTCACGGCAGGCCTCCGGTGCAACGGTTTTCGCCTACCACGTCCGCGATCCCGAGCGATACGGCGTGGTCGAACTCGATGCGGCGGGGACTCCGGTGTCGATTGAAGAAAAGCCGAAAAACCCGCGATCCAATTTCGCCGTGACGGGTCTGTACTTCTACGACGAACAGGTCGTCGAGGTGGCCAAGGGCCTGAAGCCTTCGCCTCGCGGCGAACTCGAAATCACCGACGTCAACCGGGTGTATCTCGAACGCGGTCAGCTGTGCGTCAAGGTTCTCGGCCGTGGCTCGGCCTGGCTCGACACGGGCACGCACGAGTCGCTGCTCGAAGCGTCGACGTTCGTCAGTGTGCTCGAGTCACGACAGGGGCTGAAGGTCGCCTGTCCGGAGGAGATTGCATGGCGGATGGGATACATCGATGCCGACCAGGTTCGCCGGCTCGCCGCACCCCTCAAGTCGAGCGGCTACGGGCGTTACCTGCTGGAGATCCTGGATTCGCCCTGAGGCTCGATGAGGCGGAGTGATCGAGGTACGCTGAGCGTCCATCAATCCCGCCAGAGGACGCCGTCGTGACCGCCCCGTCCGGTCCCCCCGAAAACGCCGCCATCGAATTTCACGATTCCCACATCACGTCGTGGCGATTCTCGGGCAAGAACCTCGTGATGTCGCTCCGGGCATCCGTGCAACGCTCGACGGGACGTCCCGGAATCGACCCGGGGACGCGGTGGGTTCAGGATGTGAATGCATTGATCCGGGATGCGTCGGTGAGTCGACCTCTGCCGGACGTTCCCTTCGAGTTGTCGGGCGGAAGCGTCGAGTTCGACGGTCGCCTCTTCGCGAATTGTCTCGACCTTCCGTTCGCCATTTCAAGCAGCATCCGATTGCGACTTGAGACACGCGACCACGGAACGTTCGAGGTCCTGGGCCGTGGGCTCCGAATCGAAACGAACGGCGAGCCAACCTACGTGGAAGCATTCCCTTGAATGCGGATTACCAGACGATGCCGTCCGCATGGTTCACAACGAACTCGCCGGTCGACGCGTTGTAGGCCCAGCCGGCGCCGCCGGCGACGGGCGTCGTGATCGGACTGGATGTCGTTGAGGCGACATCCGCATTGAGGTTGCCGATCTGGGCCGCGGGGAAAGGCCCCTTGAGATAGGGCTTGAGGGCGGTGGCGAACGTAGCGGCCGGTGGGAACGCGCCGTTCTCAGACCGGTAGTATTCAATGGCGTTGCGAATCACGACCAGAGATTGCCGGGTGCCGTTCGACTTCGCGGTGGTCGCGGTATTCATCACCCGTGGAGCAGCGACCGCGGCGAGGATCCCGAGAACCAGAACGACAACGACCAGTTCAACGAGCGTAAATCCAGACCGTCGGCGGGGGAGCGCGCGCAGCATGGAAAGCATCCAGGGGGAGGGGTGGACTCTGCGCGACGGGCGACCAGACAATCAAACCCGTCGATAGAAACAAGCAGCCCTACGGAGCGACTCTTCCCACCAGGTCGACTCCCGCTCACCAAGGGGGCGAGACACGAAATCGACCCTCGATCCGGCACCGGTTGGCAGCTCAATTCTTGTGCACGAATTGCGATATCGTGGCGCGATGTGTTGATCCGGAGGGATTTTGCGCAAGATTTCCGCCACCTGTGTCGGAAAGTCGAAAAGGGGGACTTTGACAGGACTTGAGGGGACACAACGTGGGAAAAATGCTAGAAATGGTTGACTCGGCCGAGTGGCGGAACAGGCAGACGCACGGGACTTAAAATCCCGTATCCCGTAAGGGGTGTGTGGGTTCGAACCCCACCTCGGCTACTCACGTTGAGACGTCGCGAACCGCGGAGGTCGAGATCGCTTTGGTTCCCGCCGCGAAAAATTCGGGAGACTGGGATTGCAACCGGCGGCGGGCTGCGTACAGTTCTGTTCCCCGCTCATTCTCCCGCCGAAAGCCCTCTCCCTTCCATGTCCGAACTGCCCGAAATACACGCCCGCGCCATGCGGCGTCCCGATCCCGCTCCGCAAGTCGCCCTCCTGGATCTGCTGACCGACGCCCTGAAATCGCGTCTGGCCGTCCACGGCCCGCACAGTTCCGGCAGCGTCCCGCGTCCCGCCTTTTCAGGTGTGCTCGGAGACTTCCCCCTCGACGAGTGACGACCACCGCGCGGTGACACGTGCGCGAGGTCGTTTGAATCGCACAATCGCGATAACGCCGAAGTTGCCTCGTCGGGATGCGTTAGCCGGCTCCCCGTCGCTCCGGTGTGTCCGACGATGCGTTATCGTAGAGTGAGAGCACGGCGAGCGGTCTGACCGCTCCGCCGTCGCCCCCTCGACTCTCGATCCGACGCGCCGGAACCCCGCATGTCCGACTCCTTCGATTGGCTCGATTCCGGGCACGGCGTCGCGCCGGTCAAGCGATGGGCGTTCACGATCGACGCGGCACTCGTCGCCGTCGAGCTGGCCCGTGAAACCGGCGAACTCCTGGCGGCCGACGCGTCCGGCGGGATGTATCTGTTCGATCGTCGCGGCCAGTTGGCGGCTCTCACCCGCGGCTTCCATGCGCTCGGAAGCCTGGCGTGGTGCGACGTCGGGACGAGCGGAGCGGCGGCCGTGAACGAAACGCGGCTGATCCGGTTCGATCGGCAGCTGAAAGTCGAATGGTCGGTCGACCTGCCGGAGCCGGTCATGGCGGTCGCGACCGATCCTTATGGGAATTACATCGCGGCTGGCCTCGCGGATGGCAAAACGCTGGTCTACGACGCCTACAAGCGGAAGGTCGGCGAGTTCGTCACCATGCGACCGCTGCGGCACCTTCACTTCCTGGCAACGCGCTGCGAACTGGTGGCGGCGTCGGAGTACGGGCTGATCTGTCGCGTCAACCTGACAGGCGAAGAAGTCTGGGGCGAAAAAAACTGGGCGAACGTGGGTGACCTCGCGACAACCGGCGATGGGGGACGCGTGTACGTCGCCGGGTTCAACCATGGCATCCGCGTGCTGGATTCCGACGGCCAGGGGCGCGGCTCGTGGATGGTCGAAGGGACCGCCAACCGCATCCACTGCAGCTTCGCTCCGTCGCGGGTCGCCGCCACGACGCTCGAACGCCACCTCTACTGGCTGGACGACGACGGCGAGATGCTCTGGGGGACAAACCTGCCGGACGAACCGGCGGCCGTTCGTGTCGACCCGCTCGGGACCGGTCTCGTCGTCGGGTTGGCCGCCGGCCGGATCATTCGACTGGAATGGCCCGGCGAAGCCCTCTGACGATGGCAACACGGCCACGCCCGCAATGTCGCCCCAGTCTTCGTAACCATCCCGAAAAAGACAGGGATGCATCGGTTATCCCTGCGGAGTGCGATTCTTTCCGTACGACGCATCAAGTCGACCAATTCGCGGTCGTCTTGCGCAGCCTGCCTCGTCGTGACGACGCCGGCCGTCAAACTTCGCCCGTCTTTCGCCCGCGCTCCCCTCCATTTTGACTGACCGTCACAGCCCGCAGAATCAGGCTGTCGGCAATGCGCAAGTTGCTCCTGCGATGGCGACTTGCGAAGTTCAAGGGGTCGTGTCGAGGCCGCCGATAGTTCAAGTGGTCCCTCAGATCGGCAAATCGAGGGGGCGCTGGCGCGGAGTGTTCAGGAACGGCCGTTGGGGACATCGGATGTCCCCTCCTGAAGCGACAGCGAGCCAATAAGGAAGATTCCGGTTCTGCGGAAAAACTACCGCCCCTGACGTTCGATTTCCGCCTGTGAGATTCCCGCGGCGTCCCCCGACGCCGCCCGACCGAACAATGCACGGTTCCGCCCGAGGGCGACTCGTCGTTCGGATCTCTCCAGGTTGCAATTCGGCGCAGGGAACATGGACGGCCCGCACAACCGGCAGACCTAGGGAAGGAGACCCTGATCCATGATGTGGATTCGTATGGCGAGCGCCGTGCTGGCAAGCTTCAGCCTTGCCGCGATGGCGCAGGCAGGCGGCAGTTGCCTGACCGGTAATGGGGGCTCGTGCGGCGGCGCGAAATGCTGCGGCTGCGCTTCAGACTGTCAGCCGGTCTGTTGCAAGCCGACGATCCAGATTCCGTGCGAACCGACGGTGCACACGTATCAGCGGCAGCATGCTCCGGCCCGTCCGGTCTGCTGCAAGCCGACGTGCTGCAACACCTGCCCGGCCCCGAAGTGCTGTGCTCCGAAGACCTGCTGTGCGCCGGCCCCGACCTGCACCACCACGTGCACGGTTGCGGCTCCGACGTGCAACACCTGCGCGACGGCCGCCCCGTCGTGCAACACCTGCCAGACCTCGTGCTGCGAGAAGAAGAGCTGCTTCAGCAAGTTCTCGCTGTTCGGCAAGAAGGGCTGCGGCAACAGCTGCGGCAATTCTTGTGGCAACACCTGCGGCACCTCTTGCGGCCAGAGCTGCAGCACCTGCCAGACCAAGTGCTGCGACGCTGATCCGTGCGAGATTGCTCAGCTGATCTACGAATCGCAGACCGCTTGCTACGCCAAGCAGCGGGCTCACGCCCTCTGCAAGCTCGGCAAGTACGACTGCGTCTGCAACCCGGAGATCATGGCGGCGTTCATCTACGGACTGAACGACGCCGATGAACGGGTTCGCCGCAAGGCCGCCGACAAGCTGGGCGACCAGCTCGACGACAACCCCTGCTGCTGCTCGCCGGCCGTCATTGCGGCCCTCACCTGCGCCCTGGGCGATTGCGACAAGTGCGTGGTGAAGGAAGCGAAGTCTGCTTTGGAAGAATGCGGCTACGAAGTCGTCAACGGCTGCTGCGAACAGAAGAGCTGTGGTTGCGGCCACAAGAGCGTGTTCGGCGGCCTCTTCGGCTGCAAGAAGTGCAAGAGCCAGACCTGCTGTGCGAACTACACGACCTGCAGCACGGGCTGCTCGACCGGCGGCTGTGCCAACGGCTCGTGCGGCGTGACGGCTCCGATCCAGGGCGCCCCGATCCAGGGTGCTCCGGTCGAAGGCGCTCCGGCTCCGCTCCCGGGATCTGTTCCGGCTCCGGCCCCTGCGGCCTCTCCGGCCCCGGCCGCTGCTCCGGCTCCGGCCCCGCCGGCCGATCAGACCCACTACATGCCGGTCCGCTCGAAGCGGTCGTCGCTGGCGGGTCTGCTGGGCCTCAACGGCTGATCCGCTCGGGGTTGCCTGCGGATCGCCGGATCTCCTGATGCAGGACGAATCGGCAAACCGCTTCCCGAGAACTGCCTGTTGAGTCTGAATAAAGCGAGTATCGCGGCGGCCTGTGATGGCAACATCGCAGGCCGCCGTTCTTCATTTGCCGGGGTGTGCCCTTCACCCGGTTGCGGGATCGCGGATCAAGGCTCCTGGATCCTGTCATCTCGCAAAGCCGTGTTTCAGCATGGAATCGAGAATATTATTGGTCCCACGAAGAGCCTCATGAGACACTCAGACCGCTGAAGAATCGCTATTCGCCACTTCCCCTTTGCGAATTCGTTGCGGTCTTCGCGCCATTGCGCCAAGCGGCCTTTTCTCGCTTTTGCGAATTCGTGCGGGCGCACCTCACCGGGCGTTCCCCGTCGCTTGCGTGGGGGTGCGCTCTCCCTATAATTCACGCGTCACTCGCCGGATTCCGCCCGTCAGACACCTTCTGAGCCGCGAGAATACGGAAGAGGACGCTCGAGCCGACCGTCCGACGGCCCGAGCCAGAAGCGTCAGGGCGCGAGGCAACGAATGCTCGAGTGGTTCCGCAATATCTACGTCGCGGTTTCGACCCTTCTCAAGGGAATGTGGGTCACGCTGCGGACGATGGGGAAGACGTACCAGCGGCGTACGTTTACTGAAGTGTACGAGTACCCCGAGGTCCCGGTTCCTGTGAAGGCCCGATACCGCGGGTTCCACCGGTTCGACCTGACGACGTGCATCGCCTGCGACAAGTGTGCGGTGGCGTGCCCGGTCGACTGCATCTATATCGACAAAGTCAAGGTTCCGACCGGAAAAGGCTTCAAGGTCAACGGGTATGTGATCGACTACACCAAGTGCATGTTTTGTGCGCTGTGTGTCGAACCTTGCCCGGTCGATTGCATCTTCATGGGGTCGAACTACGACCTCAGCTGTTACAGTCGCGACGGATGCATCGTCGATTATGCGAAGCTCCCGCTCGAGGTGGCGTGGGGGCAGACGACGCTGAATCCGACGGCTGTGGCTGAGTCGAAGGTGCTTTACGAGCCGGTATGGGGGAAGGGGGAGCCCAGCCCGTTCCAGTTTCCCGAGGCGTGAATGAGGCGTGCCGCTGCCGCGAGGCCTCGGGCGTCGCGTTCAGCGGAGCAGCGAGCAGCCAATGACGACAGCAGCCGGGCGAAAATTCTTTACGGTGGAGAAGGCGAACCTCGCGCTGCCTCTGGTTCGCGTGATCGTCGAAGATATTGTCGAGTTGGCGGTGCAATTGGACGAGCGCCGCGAGCGGTTGCGGTCGGCCTCGCATGTGCATGGGTCGAGCCGGCGGAATGCCGAGTCGAACCTGTACACGGAAGAGGTCGAGCAGGCGGAAGAGGAAATGTCCCGCGACGAGGACCGGCTGAGCGGGTTCGAAGCGGAACTGGAAGTCTTGGGTGTCGAGTTGAAGGATCGTCGGACGGGGGTGGTCGACTTCCCGTCCGCGGTCGAATCGGGTCCCCGCGAAGGGCATCCGATCTGCCTGTGCTGGAAGCTTGGGGACACCCAGGTCGGTCACTGGCACGAAGTGGATGATCTGGACGAGAGCCGTCGCCCGCTGACGGAATTGGCGACCGAGCGACCGCAGGCGGTTGCCTCGGACGAGGCGGAAGAAACACTCGATTGAAGTTTCTGGCGGAGCCCGGGCTGGCGAGCCCGCGGTTTTGGGCGAAGTGAAACGCAGCTGTCGAAAGAGCGACTCCGATGATCGACATGACCGGCCATTTCGTTGTGTTCACAGTGGTGGCCGTCGGATTTCTGCTCGCTCCGCTGCTTCTGGGAAAGCTCGTCCGCCCAAAGCTTCCCACCGCCGAGAAAGACTCGGTCTACGAATGCGGTGAGCCGACGATCGGCTCCAGCTAGATTCAGTTCGACCTGCGGTTCTACGTCGTCGCGCTGCTATTCATCGTGTTCGACGTCGAAGTCGCCTTCTTCTTCCCTTGGGCGACCGTCTTCGGCAGCGCGGTCCAGCTGTCCGACCCTGGCCTGACGGAAGCCGCCCGCACCGAAATCAGCGCGACGCTTCTGAGCCAGCCCGACCTGCCCGCCTCCGCCGCCATCACCGCGAGCCAGGCGACCTCGCTCGCGATGTTCACGCTGATCGACATCCTGGTCTTCTTCGCCGTGCTGCTGGTCGGCTTCGCCTACCTCTGGAAGCGCGGCGATCTCGACTGGGTGCGTGCGGTGACGAAGGAATCGCGGAAGGCGGCCGTCCATCCCAAGCCAGTCGCTGCCCCCGCCCCGCAACTGGCGTCGACGGCGCACTAAGATTGGCGACGAAGTTGGTTCATTCGTAGCACGGGCACTCATGCCCGTGCGAAACCGACTGGATGCTGATTGATACACGGGCACTCATGCCCGTGCTACGTGGATGCGGACAAGGTAGCTGGCCAGTCATTTCACCACCGGGGCAAGCCCGGTGGGGCTCGATGCAGAATCAGATTTCGGGATTCTTCATGACCGCCGACGAAATCCATTCGATCCTGACCGACAAGTTCGGCGCTTCGAAGATCACGAAGCTGCACTCCGAAGCCCGAGATCCGTGGATCGAGGTGACGCCCGAAGCCATCGTCGAGGTGGGCCTGTTCCTGCGGGACGACCCGCGGCTGCTGTTCGATCACCTCAACGACCTGTGCGGGGTCGACTATCTTGAGCCCGATCCGAAGAAGGCGGCGAAGTTCGGCCATGAGCCGCACCTCGAAGTTGTCTATCACCTGTCGAGCATGACGCTGAAGCACCGCATCGTGGTGAAGGTGCGGCTCACGCGGTGGAAGAACGACATCGCCGGCCAGATCCCGTCGTGCCCCACGGTTTCCGACGTGTGGGCGATTGCCGACTGGCACGAGCGCGAAGCCTACGACATGTTCGGCATCGACTTCATCGGCCATCCGAATCTGCGGCGCATCCTGTGCCCCGAAGACTGGGAAGGGTATCCTCTGCGGAAGGACTATGAGTTCCCGCTGGAGTACCACGGCGTCCGCGGGCGGTGATGCTCTCTGTGTCGAAGATTCATCCTCACGGCCGCAGGTTCTTCGAAGGGCATTGAAACGTAGGCGAAATTATGACCGCCGGAGAACTCGTCCATCCGAAACCTCCCGCACCCGCACACCGCGAGTTTACTGCGGTGGTCCAGCGCGAGGGGCGGATGTGGTTCGGATGGATCGAGGAAGTCCGCGGCGTGAACTGCCAGGGTCGAACGAAGAAGGAACTGGTCGAGAATCTGCGTTCCGCCCTTGAGGACATTCTCGAACTGAATCGCGAAGACGCACTGGCCGCCGCCGTCGCTGACTACGAGGAAGTGAGGATTGCAGTGTGAAGCGCGCCAAGCTGGTTCAGCATCTCCGCAACCACGGATGCGTGCCAGAAAGAGAAGGGGGCCGGCATTCAATCTGGCGAAATCCGGTCACCGGCGCAAGATCAGCCGTCCCCAGGCATCGTGAAGTCAAATTTCCGCTCGCAAAGAAGATCTGCCGCGACCTCGACATTCCGGAACCGGAATCGGATAACTGATCTTTCGGTCCCAGCATTCGTCGAACCCAGGCCCTCAGCAACCCCAAGCCTCGCCCCCCATGAGCCTGCAACTGGAAGACCCGCGGATCATCGAGTTCGATGTCCGCACCGATGAGATGCTGGTCAACATGGGCCCGCAGCACCCCAGCACGCACGGCGTGCTTCGGCTGCTGCTGCGGACGGACGGGGAAGTGGTGCACGAGACCACCCCGCACATCGGCTACCTGCATCGCTGCGCGGAGAAGATCGGCGAGAACCTCGCCCCTCCGCAATGGATCCCCTACACCGACCGCATGGATTACCTTGCGGCGATGAACATGAACCTCGGCTTCTCGCTCGCCGTCGAGAAGCTGATCGGCATGGAAGTCCCCGAGAAGGCGATGACGCTCCGGCTGATCATTGCCGAGCTCGGCCGTATCGCCAGCCACCTCGTCGGGATGGGGGCCTACGGGCTCGACCTGGGGACGTTCAGCCCGTTCCTCTATGCGTTCCGCGAGCGCGAAATCATCCTCGACCTGTTCGAAGAGGCGTGCGGGGCGCGGCTGACCTACAGCTACTTGACCATCGGCGGCTCGACGCACGACCTGCCGGGTGAGATCACGATTCCGCCGGGGCTTGCAGCCCTCACCGGAAAGAGCCCGAAGCTCAAGATGCAGTGGTCGGCGGCCGTGCTGCTGTTCCTCGAATGGCTCGACAAGCGGGTCGCCGAATATCACACGCTGCTGACGCGAAACGCGATCTTCATCAAGCGGACGGCCGACATCGGCACGATGAGCCGCGAGATGGCAATTTCGCACGGCTGCACCGGCCCGGTGCTCCGCGGCAGCGGGGTCGACTACGACCTGCGTCGCGACGGCGAGCCGATCTACACGCGGATGTACGAAGGCTACAAGTTTGACGTGATCGCGGCTCCGTTCCAAGACGCCCCGCCGGAAGTCGAGGTAGGGGACAACTGGTGCCGGTTCTATGTCCGCATGCTTGAACTTGTGGAATCGATCGGACTGGTGCGGCAGGGGCTGGAGAAGTATCCGAAGACGGCCGGCACACACCGCGTCGCCTACAAGATGAGCACCAAGCTGCCGAAGGACGAGGTCTATCTCGAGACCGAATGTCCCCGCGGCCAGATGGGCTTCTACATCATCGGCAACGGCAACGCCGAGCCGCTGCGGGCGCGGGCGAAGAGCTCGTGCTTCTGCAACCTCTCGGTGACGAGCAAGCTCTGCCAGGGAACGCTGCTGGCCGACGTCCCCGCGATCGTCGGTTCACTCGACATCGTGATGGGCGAAATCGATCGCTGACGCGGATTTCTGCAAGTCACGTGAAAGAGATCCGAAAGAAGTCAAAAGGCTCCTCGACGACCGCGTGATCTGGCGCACTCGCCCGGAAGCACGGATTGTTGAAGGGCGTCGCCAAAGCAAAATATTCTCCTCGACGGACTTCCGTTGGGTAGGCGGCGGTCGCGTTGGAGCATGCCTCTCCGACGTCAAAGGGCCAGACAGGACAGCCGCGCGGCCAGCCAGGCTGGGCAGGTGAGGGCTCAGCATGGCCCTGTCCCTCTGCTGCAGGTCGCTTGACGATCCCCGCGCCCCGTCAAACAATCTCTCTTCGGCAATCGCCTTTCTGCCCTCAAATTGCCGGCATGTCGGCCGCGCCGGGCGGCCGCTCGGGAATCGTTTTCGAGACCTCTGATGTCCCTCTCTGCGACCGTCAACCGCATCAAGCCGTCCGCCACCATCGCCGCCGCCGCCAAGGCCCGCGAACTCAAGAGCAAAGGGGTGAATGTCCACGACTTCACCCTGGGCGAACCCGACTTCAACACGCCCGAGCACATTTGCGAAGCGGCCGTGGCCGCCATGAAAGCCGGCCACACCCACTACACCGCTTCGGGTGGAATTGTCGAGCTCAAGAAGGCGATCTGCGACGCCTACCAGCGCGACTACGGCCTGAAGTACGACCCGGCCCAGGTCATCGTCTCGAGCGGGGCGAAGCATTCGATTCACAACGTCATCACCACGCTCGTCGGCCCCGGCGACGAAGTGATCATTCCTGCGCCGTACTGGGTGAGCTACAGCGACCTCGTGGAGATCGCCGGGGCGACGCCGGTCCTCGTCAACACGACCCGCGAAAGCGGCTGGACCCTTTCGCCCGGGCAGCTGGAGGCCGCCATCACGCCGCGCTCGAAGTTGCTGATGCTCAACAACCCGTGCAACCCCACGGGGGCCGCGTACCCGGTCGAGACGCTCGAAGGTCTCGCCAAGGTCGCGGTCAATCGCAACCTGATGGTGCTGAGCGACGAGATTTACGAGAAGCTGATCTACCCGCCGGCCAGGTTCCGTTGCTTCGCGACTTTCGGCGACGACGTCCGTGCTCGGACGATTCTCGTCAGCGGGGTAAGCAAGGCGTACGCCATGACGGGTTGGCGCATTGGCTGGACCATCGGTCCGGTCGAAATCATCAAGGGGATGGACAAGCTGCAAAGCCAGGAAACGTCCAATCCGTGCAGCATCAGCCAGTACGCGGCCATTGCGGCGCTCAATGGCCCCCAGGATTGCATCGAGGACATGCGGAAGGAATTCGAGAAGCGACGGGCCTACGTGCTTGATCGCCTCAAGCGGATTCCGGGGGTCAAGCTCGCCGAACCGGGAGGGGCGTTTTACGCGTTCTTCGACGTCACCTCCTCTTTTGGCAAGCCGCTGATGAACGGTCGCGTCGTCCAGAATGCGACGGACTTCTGCACGGCTCTTCTCGAAGAAGCTCACGTTGCGCTGGTGACGGGGGATGCCTTCGGAGCTCCGGGATACGTGCGGCTGTCGTTCGCGACGAGCATCAAGGCGCTCGAAGCCGGCTTCAATCAGATCGAGAAGTTTCTGGCAGGGTAAGCTGTCCCTGGGCGGCCCTCCCGGCTTGCCCGGTGATGAGATGGCTGGTGGCGACGCCAGTGTGTGACGACTGCTTTCCGCAGACATGGCAGACCTCCCGACGGCGAGTCGACTGGGAACCGGAGTGGCGCAAGTCGCGCCGCCATCAGTCACGGAAGCACCGGCACAAGACCGGTGGGGAGGCGGAGATTTGTTCGAGGCTTCCACGAACGGTCGGAGATCAGGCATGATTGCGGTGTTCTTGCGGGCGAGTGTGCTGCGGCTGGTTCTGGTCGGCGTCGTCACGACGGCCATGAGCGCGTGCGGGCAGCAGGGGACGGGCGCGGCGGAAGAGGAGTCATCGGCGGTCGCGAAGGCTTCGAATGCCAGCGGCGCTGATCCTGCGAGCGACGACGACAAAAACGCCGCTTCGGAGCGGGAAGCGAAGCGATCGGCCGCAGCCAAAGCCAGACGGGCGAACGCCGAGGCCGACGCGGAACCGGTCGGCAAAGCCTCGGTGATCGGCGGCAAGACGACGCTCACGGAAAAAGAGGC
>JADZEF010000241.1 GCA_020850695.1 Planctomycetaceae bacterium
CGGCGCGGCCAACCGGTCGGGATTCGTCCGCTCCCATTCTAGACCGGAGGGGGAGCGACTCCAAGGCGCAAGGAATGACTGGGCGTGCCTTCCAGCCGTAGCCCGGCCTTCCAAGGCCGGGAGAATGTCGTCCGCGGAGACATCCCGGCCTTGGAAGGCCGGGCTACGCAGCGATCGCACCGCGGTCAGTGCTCGATGACCTGGGGGACCAGGAAGAACCGGCCATCGGTCTTCGGGGCGTTCTTCAGGGCCTCGGGCCGCGGGAGGGAATCGACGACAACGTCTTCGCGGAAGACGTTCGATACCTCGACCGCGTGGGCCATCGGGGCGACATCTTCGGTGTCGAGCTCGCTGAGGCGATCGACGTAGTCGAGGATGCGGCCCAACTGCGTCGTCATGGCCTGCAGCTCATCGGTCGAGAGTTTCAACCGCGCCAGGTTGGCGACGCGTTGAACCTTGTCGAGCGAGAGGGGTTCGGCCATGGCGACGCTTCCGCAGAGTCTGAAATCTCAGTGCGCGGCGGGGAGGGTGAACGGCTTCCGGACGACGGCCTTCATGATGCGGCCGGCGCGGATGCACGTGGTGCAGACGCGCTTCGTCGCAACCGAGGGTCCCTCCTGCACTTTGACGCGCTGGAGGTTCGGGCGGAAGATGCGGCGGCTGATGCCCGTCGTCTTCCGGCCGTTGCCGCCGAGGTACTTCGCCTTACCGCGCTGCTGCTTCTGATTGCCGAAAATGATCGACTTGCCGCAAACGTCGCAACTCTGGGCCATGGCCCGGGATCCTTCGCTCAAAGGTCAGTCTGGCTGATCGTGCCGAAACAGAGAGTATAGTCGGCAAAGCGCAAATTACAACGCCAGCCGACGTACCTTCTGTTCACATCGCGCGCCGCGTTCCCGTCCGCTCGATGTGCTCCATCCCGCAACCGCCGGCAGTCGGGAGTAGTTTGCCGGGGCTGCAGCGACCGTCCGGGTTGAAGACCTTGCGGACGTCCCCCATCACCGCGAGGTCGGTCGGCGAGAAAAGGTGATCCATGAAGCTGATCTTCTCGACGCCGATCCCGTGCTCGCCCGTCACGCTGCCACCGAGCGCGATGCACTTCGACAGGATCTCGTCTCCCGCGGCGATCACCCGCCGCACCTGGTCGGGATCGCGTTCGTCGAACAGGATGATCGGGTGGATGTTCCCGTCCCCCGCATGGAAGACGTTGACGATCCGCAACTTCTGCCGGGCCGACACCTCGGTGATGAAGGCAAGAATGTCCGGAAGCTTCGTCCGCGGCACGACGCCATCCTGCGTGCAATAGCTGGGGCTGAGCCGGCCAATCGCCCCGAAGGCCTGCTTGCGCGACTTCCAAAGGAGCAGCCGTTCTTTGGGAGTATTCGCCGCCCGCACCTCACGGGCCCCGTGCTGCTTGCAGATGTCGACGATGCGAACCGCTTCACCGTCGACCGCCACGTCGAGGCCATCCACCTCAATCAGCAGCACCGCCCCTGCATCGAGCGGGAACCCGAAGTGAAAGGCCGCCTCGACCGCCTCGATGATTCCCTGGTCCATCATCTCGAGGGCCGCGGGAACAATCCCTGCCCCGATGATCCCGCTGATGGCCTGCGTGGCGGCTTCGACCGTCTCAAACACCCCCAGCATGGTGCGGTAGGCGGCGGGATCGCGCGTCAGCCGGACAATGACCTTCGTCACGATGCCGAACGTCCCCTCGCTGCCGACGAACAGGCCCGTCATGTCGTAGCCGGGAATGTCCTCGGTCACGCCGCCGAACTCGACGACCGATCCGTCCGGCATCACCGCCTCGACTCCGAGAACGTGGTTGACGGTGACGCCGTACTTCAGCGTGTGCGGGCCGCCCGAGTTGGTCGCGACGTTCCCGCCGATGGTGCAGGCCCCCTGGCTCGATGGATCGGGGGCGTAGTGGAACCCGGTCCCCTTGAGGTGCTGCGTGAGATGAACGTTGACGACCCCCGGCTCGACCACCGCATAGCGATCGCGGACATTGATCTCGAGAATCTGCTTCATGCGGGTGAGCGTGATCATCACGCCGCCGCCGACCGGCAACGTGCCGCCGGCAAGACTTGTCCCCGCACCGCGCGGAACAAACGGAACGCCGAGCGCGTTGCATGTCTGCACGATCTCGACGACCTGGTCGCGGGTCGTCGGGAAGAGGACCAGATCGGGAACCTTCTTCTCGACCGTGTACCCGTCGCACTCGTAGACGACGAGTTCTTCGGGGTTATAGAGCATCCCCTCTTCGCCCACGATGCGGCGAAATCGGGCGAGAAACTCCGCGGCGGGGGTGGCGGTGGACGCAAGCGCGGTCAAAGTCACGGGGGGTTACTCTTCGCTGTCGGCGTTGGAAAGGACGGGCGGAAAGAGCTTCTCGACCGAGCAGGAGAAGCCGGGAAGAACGTCTTCAAGCGTTAGGACGTCGTTGGTGTCGAGGCGAAGCACTGGCCCCGACTGTCGGTAGATCATCAGATGGCGGGTCCGCGGGCTGGCCACAACGACGACGGTCGTGCCGGCGGCGAGCCACGCATCGACCTTTGCGTCGACTTCATCGACGAGATCATTGGGCGAATTCACCTCGATAGCGACATCCGGTGAGATCTGGCAGTGCCCCTTGCGGGAAGGCCCACCCGGCATGCGAGTGCGGACGATTACCGAAGCACCGGCCTTGCGGACGAGCAATGGATCGAAAGGGAAGCACTGATAGCTGGTCCCCTCCGGGAGCACCCAGACGCGGTTGAGCGATTCGTCAAACGCCCGCAGGCGATAGAGGAGCTCTCCCGCAATCCAGCTGGACTCCGTGCTCATCGACCGCGCCCTCAGTCGACCATTGACGAGCTCGTACTGATCGCCGTCCGGCATCGTCAGAAGGTCTTCCGGTGTGTAGACCTTCGATTGTTCGAGTGTGGGGGACATGAAGTGCCGTTCCGGAAGCCGTGCGGTGCGTCAGTACCGAAGCCCGCTCTTGCGGATGTGAACCATCGGCGTGTCTCCTTCGAGCAGCGGCCCGGTAGTGGCGGACTCGATCTGCACGAGACAGATTTCATGATCGCCCGAGGCCATCCGCGAGACGATCTTCCCTTCGAGCGTACCAATCGAGCGGGCGAGGAGCGGCAGTCCCGTCGAGCCGCGGGTGATCTCCAGGTTGGCGAAGGCTGCCTCGTCCTTTGCGAAGCCTTTGCCGAAGTGCCGCAACATTTCCTTCTGCGTGGACGCGATGATCGACAGGGCCATGCGAGGATGAGCGTCGAGCCAGGGACGCCACCAGCGGTCGCGGTTGACGGCGACGGTGACCGCGGGCGGATCAAACCCGGCCTGCTGCACCCAGCTGGCCAGCATGCCGGTCTCGTTCCCCTGTCCGTCCCCCACCGTGAGAATGAAGACCCCGCTGGCCACCCGTCCGAGAACAGGGGCGAGGGGATCCTGCGGCGGTGTGACTTCGGACGGTGTCGACATCATGAAGGTTCCGGCATGACGCGTTCAGCACTCAAAAAAGCTCTTTCCGAGTTTAGCGACTCGAACGGGGGGTCACACGCCACGCGGTCTCTTTCGGGGATGGAAAGGCCAATGAAAAAAGCCCTCACCACAATCGGTGGCGAGGGCTTCCGCATTTCAGGATCGTTTCGAGTCAGGCAACGTCAGCGGTCCGTTGCTCACTTCTTCTTCGCCTTGACCATGTCCGGAAGCAGCTGCTTCAAGTCGGCGATCGAGACGCTCCGGGTGTGAACCACGCCATCCGACTCGACCAGGATCATCGTCGGCAGCGAGATGATGCCGAGCGCCACGCTCGGCGGGCTGTCGAGGCCCCCCGGCTCGTAGATCTGCGGCCACGCGGGAACCTTGTGCTCGGTGAGGTAGGCGGTCGCGAGGTTCGGTGCGTTGTCGAGGTTGACGCCGAGGATCTCGAAACCCTGTCCCTTGTACTGCTGATAGAGCTCCTTCAGTTGCGGGAGATCTTCGGTGCAGGGCTGGCACCAGCTGGCCCAGTAGAGGACGAGGAGGGTCTTGCCGCGGAAGTCTCGGCTGTCGATCTTCCCCCCCTTCAGTCCGGCGCCCGACAGCTGGAACGACTTCCCCTTCAGCTCAAGACGCCGCAGGCTGCCGCCGGCCTTCGTCGCCTGTGGGGACTTGGCGTACTTCGTCGTGATCGTCTCGTACCACTTCTTCGCGTCGCTCACTTTGCCGCTAAATTCCTGGGCGATCGCCAGCTGCAGCACGGCATCGGGAGCATCTTCGCCGTCCGGATAAGCCTTGGCGAACGTCTCGAGATCCTTCAGCCAGTTGTCCTGCACTTCCTGCCGCTTCGCACTCGCGGCGTTCTGCAGGTTGAGCGTGTACTCCGCCAGCATGCGGCGATAGGTGATGTACGCGAGCAGGTTCTTGTTCCCCGATTCCCTCGCGTCCGACTCGCTCCGCTGCAAGCGCTTCACGCCGTCCTCAAACTGGTTCGTCTGCACGGCCGCGGCGATGCCGTCGACCATCTGGCGGATCCACTGCTCCTTGTCCGACGCGGGGACCATCTTCACGATGTCTTCCAGCAGATCGGCCCGCTGCACGTTGTACCGGGCGATCGCCTTCGCGCTGTCGTTGGGCGACGGCGCCTTCTTGTCGAGCTCCTGCAGGTCTTTCAGCTTCTTCTCGACTTCGGGCGACACCTTGCTGGCCGACGTTCCCGTCGGGGCGTTGCCGCCCGTGGTCAGTGCGGGAGGCTGCAGCAGCAGGCCGGAGGCGAGCTGCACCTGCGTCCCTTCGAGCGGGACGGGAATCTGCGTCAGCTTCCAGACGTCGCCGACTTTGACAAGTTCGCCGATCTGCAGGATGGCCGTCTTGCCATCGGCTTCGACGATCGCCATCGCATTCTCGTAGACCAGCAGGTCGATATCCGCCTTGCCATCATCCGACGGCACGAGACTCGGCTGCGAGACGTCGAGCCGCATCCACTTCATCTTCGGGTCGAACGTCTTCGACGCCTGCAGGTTCGCCAGCATCTTCTTGCCCGGGGTCGCCACCGACTCGCTGATCTTCCCCGCAATCTCGTCGTCGAACTTCAGCGTCTTGAGATCTTCCTTGTCGACCAGCACCGCTGCGAGCGCATTCTCGTCACGGGCCGCCAGGGCCTTCACCGCTTCGCGGCTCGCCTCTTCGGCCGAGAGGGTCTTCCAGCGATCGATGCGGCCGTCTTCGTTGGTGTCGATGCCCCAGCGGGTGCCGGCGGTGTTCATCCACCGCGACTGGTCGACCTTGTTGTTGAAGTTGCTATCGATATCCCGATAGACCTCGAGGCCGTTCTTGTAGTAGCGCCATTGGTCGACCACGTTGTCGGCGTTGGTGTCGACAAACCGCCGCAGGATGGCGCCGTTGGGGTTCAGCACGACCCAGCCCGAGGCCTTGCCGATCCGCTCGACCTCGACCTTGCACTTCTCGACGTCCTTCTCCTCGGGGATGTCGTAGTCGACATCCTTCTGCGTCGGACGGAACGACAGGGCCAGCTTGGGCGCCGGAGTGTCGGCCGCCGCGGCGGTGTGCGGGGCCACGGTCTCGACGGCGAAGAACGAGAGGGCGAGGCCGAGAGAAGCGGTGACCGACTGAGGCAGGAAAGACCGTCGCATGCGCAGCATCCCGTGATGACGTCCTGGTCAAAGGAAAATGCAGAGAGCGGGCCCGGACGACGGATCCAGCCCGCACTGCGCGCGATTCTAGGGAAACCTTGATTCCGGGTCACCCCCAGTTTTCCAAGTGCGTTGAGTGTGGACGCGGCAGCGTCCGAGCATCGTCTTTCGTGTTGACGCCAAGCCCGATCCCATTGACGCCCGCGTCCTCGCCCTCTTCGCCTGGAAAGTCCAACCCAGGCCCACCACACCCTCTCCCCCCTCTACAGCCCGACTCTCCGGACGACTCCAGAAAACTCCCTCAAACCCTCGGCCTATCGCTTGAAAACAACACAGCCGCTGGGCTACTGCGCATAATGCCTTCGGCGTAGAGCATCGGCCGCGCCGCGATGATCTCGATGATCGACAGCATCCAACGAAAAAGCCCCGACCAATCGGCCGGGGCTTCTCGTTTTAGTCTCATGCGAACGTTTGTTCGCATCTACCGCGAACATCCACCGTCACCGGCTGCCGACTTCGACGTACGACCGTTCTTCAGGGCCGACGTAGTTCGCCGACGGACGGATGATCTTGTTGTCCGCCAGTTGCTCGAGGACGTGGGCACACCATCCGACGATGCGGCTCGCGGCGAAGATGCAGGTGAAGAGCTCGCCCGGAATGCCCATGTAGTGCTGGAGGCTGGCCGAGTAGAAGTCGACGTTGCAGTGCTTGCCGAGGAGCGGCACAACCCGCTTCTCGATCTCGACCGACATCTCGTACCACTTCGGGTCCCCCTTCTCATTGCCGAGGCGGCGGGAGAGTTCCTTGAGGTGCTTCGCCCGCGGGTCTTCCGTGTGGTAGACCGCATGGCCGAAGCCCATGAACTTGCCTTTCTTCGCGCGGGTCTCTTCGACCCACTTGCCGACGTTGTCGACCGAGCCCACTTCCATCAGCGTCTTGAGGACTTCGGTGTTGGCCCCGCCGTGCAGCTTGCCTTTGAGAGCGCCGATGGCTCCCGTGATGGCCGAGTAGATGTCGGTCAGGGTGGCGGCGATGACGCGGGCGGCGAACGTGCTGGCGTTAAAGCTGTGCTCGGCGTGCAGGATGAGGATGAGATCCATCGCCTTCGTGTGGTCGGCGGTGGGGGTCTCCCCGGTGAGCATGTACGAGAAATTCCCGGCGAAGCTCAGGTCGGCGCGGGGAGCGAGCGGCTCCTTCCCCTGCCGGAGGCGATGGATGGCGGCGACGAGCGTCGCCATGGTGCTGGTCAGCCGGATGGACTTCCTGTAGTTGGCCTCGTGCCCTTCCTCTTCGGCTTGCGGGTCGTATTCGCCGGCGACCGAAACCGCGGAGCGGAGGGCCGTCATCGGCGGAATGTCGGTCGGGACCGTCTTGAGGAACTCCAGGACCGGCTTTGGCAGGGCGGCGGCGGCCGCAAGTTCCGACGAGAACTTCTTCAGCTGGTCGGCGGTCGGGAGTTCGCCCTGGAAGAGAAGGTACGCCGTTTCCTCGAAAGTGCTGTGCTCGGCCAGATCGTCGATGTTATAGCCCCGGTAGAGGAGCTTGCCCGTCGATCCGTTGATGTCGCACACAGAACTGTCGGCGGCCAGGACTCCTTTCAGCCCCTTGCTGACCTGAGGCGCTTTCATCGCTTCCGAAGTCGTCATCCGAATCCACCCTATTTCTCAAGGAGCCCAATGCAACGCGTCTCTTGAGTATAACGCGGGGCGGGGTGAGTTCAACGAAGGGTCCGCGACGAATGCCGGTGCGGATTGCGAAGATGTCGCCGAGGAACGATTCTGCGGGACGTCGGCGGGCCGCCCTGCGACGTGACCGAAAGGCATGGGAAACCCGCGGATTGAATCAAGTCGTGCCCGCAGCAAGGCGGAAGGCGTTCGGAATTCGAACTCACCGCCGGTCGAATGCGATTGGCCTCGAAATTCACGAGGTGTTAATCCGTCACTGCGGTGCGGTCCAGTCGTCGAAGACGACCACCTTCTCGCGACGCCCCTTCACGACGTTGACGTAGTCGGCGTGGGCGGGGTGCACCAGGTAGGCGTCGCGCCCCTTCTCGTCGCGGAACGTCACGACGAAGACGTGAGTGAATCCCTCCGACTTCCCTTCCGCGCTGACGTTCGTCCCGTGCTCGAAGCCGATGATCGTGTCGATCTTTTTCGGCAACCCGGCGAAGGCGTCGACGACCTGCTGCACCTCGCCCGGCTTCAGATCGTCCTTGAACTTGTACATGACGACGTGCCGCAACACCTTCGCGGCCGGCTCGGCGGCGGTCGACTCACCGGAGCGATTTGAAGTCATCAAAGCGATTCCCAGAAGTCCGAGAGCGATCAAAGACAGGAACGTGCGAGCCATCGCGATACCTCCACGGAGAATTGCAAAAGTTACCAGCGATCTTGCGATCGCGGCCGCGTCGGCACAAGTCTGCGACCGGGTTGACGTTGAGTGAGGAATGCCCGCGTCTGAGGGTTTCGATTTGAAAATTCTGCCGGGCAAAACTTGAGACTTTTTCCAAAAGGCCTTGTGGATTTTTCGGGATTCCGATATTTCCCCGCCCGCACATCACCTCTCCCCTCTCTCCCATCCGTTCTGGAGCCGTTCCCATGCGTCGCGTTATCCTTGCGCTCACCGCTCTCAGCCTCATGGTCCTTGGCGTTGGCTGCTGCGGTTGCGGCGGTGGATGCCGTCCCGCCTGTGCCTCGAACTACTCGCAATTCCAGCCGATGGCCGCCGCCGCTCCGGGTGGCTGCTCGTCGTGCGGAACCTATTGATACTGCTTTGAGCCCGCGGGTCCGGCCTCTTGCCCGACCCGCGTTCTGCGTCGCCACAGGCAGGGCCGCCTGTGGACCGGTGCGATTTCGACGGGCACACTCGAAGTTCCAGGCGTGCAGCGCACGGCGCGTCGCCGGACTCCAGAGGAATGGTTCGCCGCACGAAGCGTTGTGCTTCGAGTCACGGAGTGACTCGGCTACCGTCACGTCAGCCCGAGCAGCGCCGGCACCTTGGTACGCAGCAGTTCCATCTCGCGATGGGACTCGCCCAGGTACGTCAGCAGCTGCAGATCATCGCGCGACACCGTTCCGCCGCGCAGCAGCCACGCGCGCGTCCGCAGCAGCTTGTAGAGCTTCACCAGCTTGCGGTCGCTGAGGAACAGTCCGTCCTCGCGCACCAGGGTCTTCACAAGCCGCTGATATTCGCGGAACACGTCGGCGGGAAAAAACAGCTCGCGATCGGTCGCCCCCTCGGCCGTTCCCGCCTCGCGCCGCGCAAAGAGCCCCGTCAAGTACCGACCCGCCTTCAGCAGGTCCTCCAGCGTCGCGTGCCCCTCGGCCCACGGCTTCTGGTTGAGGTTGCGGTAGACCTCCGACTGTAGCCCCGCATCGATCAATTCGGTGAAGTAGCCATCCTGCACGGACAGGCTCTCCGCCTTGAGTACAAAGCGATCCTTGAGCGCCGCCAGCTCGCCGTGCTCGGGAATCTCATTGGTTGCCGCAAACAGCACCCGCAGACGCACCGGTTGCGGCACACCGTCCTGGTAGAACTTCCGCTCGTTGACGATCGTCAGCAGGATGTTGAGGATCGCCGAGTTCGACTTGAAGATCTCGTCGAGAAAGGCGAGCCGTGCGGTGGGAATTTTCCCCTGCTCGCGACGGATGTAGCGGCCGTCCCGCAGCTGGTTGATGTCGATCGGCCCGAGAATTTCCGACGGCTCGGTGAACCGCGTCAGCATGTACTCGAAGTAGTCGTCGTCCGAAACGCCGATTGCGTCCTTGAACTTCAGCACGAGGTCCGATTTGGCCGTGCCGGGCGGACCGACAAGCAGCAGCGGCTCCTGAGCGACGGCCGAGACAACCATCAGGTCGATCAGCGGCTGCTTCTGAACGAAGAAGCGACCAAGCGATTGCCGAAACCGGTTGAGCCGCGCTCGGATGTCGTCCGCTTCCTGCTGCAACGCCTCGAAGTTCCAGGTTTCGTCGGCCGTGACAGTCATCAGCGGTGGCTTTGCGGCTTCGAGAGCGGGATCATGACGGACAGCGTGATCGACGGTGCGCCCTGTCAGGATAACCGATCGGAGCCAGAAGCATTATGGCGCGTGACCAGCGCGTGTTCCGGCGGTGTGGATTCGTTGACGCTCGAAGAGGCCGTTGATGCTTCTGAAGCGAAGAGATCGGTCTGTGATCGGTGGATTCGGAAGACGCAAGAGATGTGAATGAGGAACCCAGGAAGGCAGGAAATGGGAAGGGAACGACTCGGAAGAGGAATGGCCTCGCTTCGGAACTGTTCACGATTCTCCCTGCTTTTTCCTGCCTTCCTGGGTTCCTCATTCAATCCTCTTCCTGATCGTGTCTTTTGCATCTGTTCCGGCAAACGCAAAAATCATGCGCCATAAGGCCACCAAACCTGCATGCAGAAACGTCCATGACGCTCCGCTCCCTCACCCGCAGTGAAGTCCGCTCGATCGACGCTCGGGCCATTCGCGAACTCGGCATCTCCGGGCTCGTCCTCATGGAGAACGCTGGCCGCGGCGCGGCGGAGCGACTCGTGGCACAGGGCATCTCCGGGCCGGTGGTGATCTGTTCGGGGAAGGGGAATAACGGTGGCGACGGGTTCGTCATTGCCCGCCACCTCGCAAACCAGGGGTTTGACGTTCAGACGCTCTTCTTCTGCGATCCCGCGACGATCTCCACCGGTGACGGCGCCGTCCCTCCGAGCGACTACCTCATGAACTTTCGAGTCCTCCAGGCGGCAGGCGATCCGGTCGAAGTCGTTTCTCCGGATTCCCCCGATCTCGCATGGCTCGACGCCGTCCTCGCCGGCGCGGACTGGATTGTCGACGCGCTCCTCGGAACCGGTACGCAGGGAGCCATCCGCCCCGCAACCGCGCGTCTGATCGATCGAATCAACGCCGCCGGGCGAAAGACGCTCGCCATCGATCTTCCTTCGGGCCTCGATTGCGAAACTGGCATTCCGCTTGGTTCGTGCATCCGTGCCACCCGCACCGTCACATTCGTGGCCCGCAAAGTCGGATTTGACAATCCGGAGAGTGTTGCCTGGACGGGGCCGATCGACATCGTCGACATCGGCGTCCCGCACCGCTGGCTCGAACGAGTTCTTGCGGACTGTTAGAGCTGCACATCCGTCCCAGCCGACGTCATTCCCGGGTTTCGACCGCACGATCCAACGGGATCCGACGGTGTCGGTCGGAGTTCGCTTGCAGTCATGCGCTGAGAGGAACAAGATGGCCCGTCCTCGATCTTCCGTTCGCTCTGTCGTTGCGACACGTCCCGAGCCCGCTCATGAATTCCGCGATCCGTTTCAAGCTCTCCGTGATGATGTTCCTCGAGTTCTTCATTTGGGGGGCGTGGCTGCCGCCGAGTTTCGGATTCTTCGGGAGCGAGGGGCTTGGCTTCACCGATATGCAGCAGTTGGGCTTGAACATCGCGTTTCCCGTTTCGGCGATCCTGGCGATGTTCTTCAGCAACCAGTTCGTCGACCGGAATTTCGCCGCCCAGCGGTTTTTGGCCTTCAGCCAGGTTGTCGGCGGCCTGGCGATGCTTGGATTCGGATATCTTTCGTGGACGTCGTTCCGCACAGAAGGTGCGGCCGTCCCCAACTACTGGCTGTTTTTCGCGTGCATGGCGATTCATTGCCTTCTGTACGTGCCGACAATTTCCGTTGTGAACAGCATCGCGTTTGCCAACATGGCCGAGCCACAGAAGGACTTCGGCCCGGTGCGGCTGTGGGGAACGATCGGGTGGATCGCGGCGAGCTGGCCCTTCATCTTCATTCTCGCCGACTGGGCGAAGATTCCGTCTATGGCTGAAGCGGGCGGGTTCATTAACTGGCTCGGCAAGGCACTCGGGACGAGCCTGTCCGGTCGCGAGTTGAACTTCGGAAAGAGCTGGGCGTTCCTGACGGCCGGGATCGCCTCCGTCCTCCTTGGACTGTTCAGCCTGACGTTGCCGCACACGCCGCCCAAACCCGCTGTCGAATCGGGAAACTCGCTGGCCTGGCTGGAAGCCATGAAGCTGCTCAAGCGGCCCTTCCTGTTTGTGCTGTTCATCGTCGCCCTGATCGACGCGACGGTGCATGACGGGTTCTTTTTCTATGCATTCACCTACCTTGGAAAGGTTGGCGTTCCATCGAACTGGATCCAGCCGGCCATGACGGTCGGGCAGTTCGCCGAAATCGGGACGATGGCCGTCCTGGGCTACGTTCTCAAGACCCTGGGTTGGCGGTACACGATGGTGCTCGGGGTGTTGGGGCACACGGCGCGGTTCGCAGCATGGGCGTTCTTCCCCGATCCGTGGGCTGCGGTGGCGGTCAACGTCCTCCACGGGATCTGTTACGCCTTCTTCTTCGCGACGCTCTACATCCTCGTGGACGAAGTCTTCCCGAAGGATGCCCGCACCAGTGCGCAGGGATTGTTCAATTTCCTGATTCTCGGGCTGGGTCCGATCATTTCGCGATACCTGTGGCCCTACCTGCAGTCGCTCCATGAATCGAATGGAGTGATCAATTACCGAAAGCTGCTCCTCTATCCGGCCGGCGCCTCGGCGGCTGCTGCGCTGATCCTGCTCCTGTTCTTCTGGCCGCCGGCCACCCAACCCAAGGTCGAAGGCGCGCCGGCGACGGCTCATTGAAAGCGAGACGTCATGGCCGGACGTCTCCGGTGGCGGTTGAGATGGAGGCTCTCGACCCTGTGGGCGCTCGAATGGGGCGTCACCGGGGCCATCCTCACGTACATTCCTCTCTACTTCGAGGAGAACGGGCTGTCCCGGGTTCAACAGGGACAACTCCTCGCCGTTGCGGCCATCGGGCTGTGGGTCGCTCCGTTCATCGTTGGGCAGGTGTGCGACCGCTGGATGGCGAGCGAGAAATATCTCGCAATGGCCCATTTTCTGGGCGGAGTGACGCTCCTCTGCATCCCCTTCGCCACGGAGGTCTACAGAGAGACGCAAGAGAACTTCGCGCTGCTCCTGTACCTCGTCGGGCTGTACGCGATCGCCTACTTTCCGACCGTGCCATTAGCCAGTGCGCTCTCGTTCCGGCACCTCCCGGAACCGGATCAGCAGTTCGCCGGCGTGCGGATCTGGGGAACCGTCGGCTGGGTGCTTTCGGGGCTTTCCCTGTCAGTGTGGCTGGGTCGTGAGGACTTCTTCGACTGGCTCCACCGGACGCTGCCGCGTTTCCGGACTCAGTGGAACTCGTTTGAGTCGGCCCTTCGATGGATCGGAGAACCGTCGAGCGCCGACTGCTTCCGTATCGCCGCCATCCTCTCGTTCGGCCTCAGCAGCTTCTGCGTCTTCCTGCCGCCGACTCCCCCCACACGCACCGCACGCGGAGCCGTCGCCCCGTTGCAGACGCTCGCGATGTTCCGCGACCGCACCTTCACGCTGCTCATCATCCTGAGCCTGGTGCTGGCGGTCGTGGTTTCGTTCTACACGCTCGGCGTGCCGCATCTGTTGCACGCCCGCGGCATTCAAGCCGAGTGGGTTCCGGCCGCCATGACCGTCGGCCAGATTTCCGAGTTCCCGGCTCTCCTTCTGATGCCATTGTGTCTGAAGCGGCTCGGCCTCAAGCGGACGTTTGCCCTGGGCATGCTGGCTTGGGTGGTGCGCTACACGCTGTTCGCCATCAGCCGCCCCACCGCGCTGATCCTCTTCGGCGTGGGGCTCAACGGAGTCTGCCACGTCTTCATCATCATCGTCATCCAGCTCTTCATCGATGAACGTTGCCGGGCCGACCTGCGGACCAGTGCACAGAACCTGTTCGCCTTCGTCACGGCGGGAATTGGGGCACCTCTTGGATTCATCCTCGGCGGCGCCTATGCCCGCTACTGCGAGAACGATGTGACACACGAAATGAACTACCCGCAGTTCTTTGCGTTCCCCGCCATCCTGGTGCTGGTGTTGCTCATCGTGTTCGTCGTCTTCTTCCGGCCACCGCCAAAAGTCGATGCGATGGAAACGGGACGTGGGCAGATCGCTGCGAACGAGAACGACACGGCCTCGTCGGGCAATTGACGGCGGAGTCCGCCTCGTAGCATGGCGACTTCGTTGACAGTCGCCGCGGGCTGTGGTCAAGTGCCGGACGCGTTGACGTGACTCGACGTGCCTCTTCGTCGGATCGACCTGCCAGGAACTGCTCCATGACGCGATTCCACTCTCCCATCCGCCTTCTGATGCAGGCCGCCCTCTGGGGTGCCGCGCTCTTTTCGACGAAGCTTGGAACGGCGGCGGAACCTGAACCGCTGGCTGGAACGAAGCCCCTGACGCTGGCGGAGCCGCTCGATGTGGCCATGGTGGCCGGCATCGACCGGTTTGCCCTGAAGGAACTCGCCGCGTCGGCCCAACGTCGCGAGGCGCTCTGGAAGCGTGATTACTCGAATCCGGAATCCTACGCCAAGAGCATCGCTGCCAACCGCGAACGGTTCCGGACGATCCTCGGTGCGGTCGATCCGCGGGTGAAGGGACTCGGCATCGAGTTCATCCTTTCGACCGACTACCCACACCATGAAATCGCCCATGCCCCGAACTATCGCGTTTCTCGGGTGCGGTGGCAGGTCCTCGACGGCGTGACGGCCGAAGGTCTCTGGCTGACGCCGACCGATTCGCCGATCGGGTTCGTGATCGCCCTGCCGGATGCCGACTGGACTCCCGAGATGTTCTGCGGAGTCGAGCCCGGCGTCCCCGCACAGGCACAGCTCCCGCGGCGTCTCGCCGAGAACGGCTTCAGCGTCCTTGTGCCGACGCTGATCAGTCGCGACGACACCTACTCGGGCAATCCGGCCGTCCGGTTCACCAATCAGCCGCATCGCGAATACATCTACCGCCAGGCGTTCGAGCTCGGCCGGCACATCATTGGATATGAGGTGCAGAAGGTCCTCTCGGCCGTGGATCAGTTCGAAGAGTTCCGGAAGCGGAAGGACACGCCATTGCCGCTGGGAGTGTGCGGTGTGGGAGAAGGGGCGTTGCTCGCCCTGCACAGCGCCGCCCTCGATCCGCGGATCGATGCGGCGATGGTGTGCGGGTATTTCCAGCGCCGCGACGGAGTGTGGGAAGAGCCGATCTATCGCAACCTCTGGTCGCAGCTGACGGAGTTCGGCGACGCCGAGATTGCCAGCCTGATCGCCCCGCGAACCCTGGTTGTTGAGGCATGCGGCGTCCCGGAAGTGGCGGGTCCGCCGGCCGTGAAGCCCGGGCGCAGCGGCGGCGCCGCTCCCGGGAAGATCGAGAACTGCACTCTGGGTTATGTCCGGACGGAGTTCGACAAGGCGAAGACGCACTACACGAAGCTCAAGTCTGAGGGTGCGATCACGCTCGTTTCGAGCGGTGAAGGAGACGCCCCGGCCGGCAGCGAATCGGCAATCGCGGCCTTCGCGAAGGGCCTCAGGCTCGAGAAGCTCAAGCCGAGTGAAGCGGCTGCCAACCGCACTGGTCAGCCCGATGGCACGCCTCCGTACGACATCGTCGCCCGGCAAAAGCGGCAGGTGGAAGAGCTGAGCCGTTTCACGCAGGCCCTCCTCGGCAAGTGCGCTTCCGTCCGCGACGTCCTCTGGTCGAAGGTCGATCGGTCATCGCCCGAGAAGTGCGCCGAGTCGCTCAAGCCGTATCGCGATCTAGTCTACAACGAATTGATCGGCCGCCTGCCCGACCCGACGATGCCCCTCAACCCCCGGACCCGCAAGCTCGCGGATCTCGAAACTCCCGAATACACCGCCTACGAAGTCGTTCTCGACGTTTATCCCGACGTCATTGCAGGAGGCATCCTGCTTCTCCCCAAGGGAATGAAGGAAGGCGAGAAGCGACCGGTCGTCGTCTGCCAGCACGGACTCGAAGGGGTGCCGCGCGACACCATTCAGAAGGACCTCGACGGCTTCAAGTATTATTCCGCTTTCACGTCCGAACTGGCGAAGCGGGGCTTCATCACCTACGCCCCGCAGAATCCGTATCGGGGCAAGGACCTCTTCCGCACGCTCCAGCGGAAGTCGAACCCGATGAAGCGGTCGCTCTACAGCTACATCATTCCTCAGCACGCCCGCACGCTCGACTTCCTCGCTTCGCTGCCGAACGTCGACCCCGAGCGGATGGGCTTCTACGGCCTC
>JADZEF010000242.1 GCA_020850695.1 Planctomycetaceae bacterium
CGGCGGCCAGCGCAGAAACCGCCGGACACCGGGCCGACTCCAACAGGTTGGCGGCAGCCTGCGCGGGGCCGCCGAGTCGCTTGACGAACGCCGCATCGACGGCGGCGGCGACGTTCAACTCCCCTTCGGCCGTCCGCACCAGCCCCACGTACCCTTCCCGACCGACGGCAAGATAGATCGAGCCAGGTTCGTAGAACTCCGGAAACTCGGTCACTGTCGCTCCGAGTCCGATGCGCGAGCCTGGCGCGATCTGGTGGGAGAACTCCGGAAGATGTTGCAGGCTCGACTGACCGAGTCCATCGGCGGCCAGCACGACCCGCCCCGCGACTTCGCGAGGACGCATCCCATGAGACGTGAGTTGGACCGAGCGGGAAGACAACCCGCGCGATCCAGCCAGCACCGTGGCCGTCGTCTCCTGTATGAACTCCACACCCGCCTGGAGTCCTACCTCGACGATGACCGCGTCCAGACGATCGCGTGCGACCGCCAGTCCCTCGGGCAACGGCAACTGAAGACGCCGACCGCCGCTGCTGAACGAGACTCGATTCAACGGAATGCCGGGAAGTGACCGCACCTCATCTTCAAGGTTGGCGGACCGCAGAGTCGCCAGAGCCCGCGCATTCAGGCAGGCCCCGCACACCTTGGAGCGCGGAAAGGGACGGCGATCGACGAGGAGAACGTTCATGCCTTCGCGCGCGAGCAAAAGTGCCGCCAGACCTCCGGCGGGGCCCGCTCCGATGACGACCACGTCATGGAGGAATGAGGAAGTCGCTGGCCGCGTGACGCTGTCACTCATTGCGGCCGCTCCCACTTCAGCAGCATCCGCTGAGGCCAGTGACGCTGGATCGTCACTCCATGCAACTCGCACGACACGGCCATGTCGCGCCACTCGGCCTCGGTGAATGCTGCACGAACCGACAAGGGTCCGTCCGACTGGACAACCGGCGAGCGCGTGAGAAAGCGCCCCGCACAGTGGGCGAGAACGTAACCCGCTCGCGTTCTGCGAAGGTCATCGACAAGAACCAGGCGCTCTGACTGCCGGGCCATTTCGGTCAGCAACGAACTCGCCTCTTCCCACTGAAGATGGTGAAAGAAAAGCGTGCTGAGAATGACGTCGTAGCCTCTCGGCAACTCGTGCTTCAGCACATCGTGCTCGAAAAAAGTGATCGAGTCGTGGCCGGCTCTGCGGGCCCGCTCGGATGCAAACTGCAGGGCGAGTTCGCTGACGTCGCAACCAGAGAACTCAATTGGAAGGCCGGCCGAACGGGCCCGAGACGCCAGTGAACGCAGGACATCTCCGCCCCCGCACGCCACATCCAGCACGCGGATCGGTCGACGTTTCGAAACCGCGAGACGGCGAATCGGCTCCCAGACGACGGCCTCGGTCCGGCTCAGACGGTTGATGAGGCCGAGCGCGGCGAGAGCGGTACGATGCAGGTTGGGACACAACTCCGGCTGGTCCATCATCTCCGGCTGCACGTCGCGGGTGTTCATCATGGCGTGGCCCCTTTGTTCTCCGACGGCTTGTCCGCGATCCAGAGATCCGCGTGAACCGTCAACTGGTTGGCGACGCCCACCGCTCCGAACGCCTTCGTGAATGGCTGGATCCCGTAATGCGTCTGCACGAGCGGGAACTTGCCTTTGACGTGAATTCTACCGTCGACCTTCTCGGCCTCGGCATTCACGGTCAAAGCGCGGGTCGTTCCGTGCAGCGTGAATTTGCCCGTCAACTGGTAGACGGCGCCTCGACGGCCAGGCTGATTCGAGAGCTCGGCGGACGTGATGGCGAAGGTCGCCGTCGGGAACCTGCGAACGCTCAGAACGTCCGCGCCAAGCATGTTCGCGTTCACCTCGCGGCGCGTTCCGGCGTCCGTGGCGCCGGGCAGGCCGATGTATCGCCGCGCGGCGGCTGTGTCGGCATCGAAGGAGGACATGTCGAAGAGGAGTTCGCCGGCGTCCTGGGCCTCCCCGAGTTGGAGCCGTCCAGACTTCAATTTCCCTTCGATGGCATGGTCGTGTCCCAAACCCGCTTTCGGGACATAGATGTAGACTCGGCTCGACGCGGTGTCCACATCTCCGGAGGTCGGCGATTTGGGAGTCTCTGCAGGAATGGCGAATGATCCGCGGCTCTGGACGCCGGCCGGAGCGAACAGCCCGATCATCATTCCTACGAAAGGAAGAGTGACTTTGACGACATGACGGCCGCGCCGTCCGAGGTCCACCGCATGACGTCCGATTGACATGGCGTGCATCCTTGCGCGAAGCCGTGAATTGACTGGTCGGAACGCGGCGAATCCTACTTACGACGGATGTAGTAGGAAAGGTCGGATTCATTGCAAAACCGTAATCTTGCGGGGAGCACTCGTTCGGACCCACAGGGCGATTGCTGGCCTGCGATGTCGGCTCGATTACCGTTCGCCGCGGGCGAGCGTGGGGCGCGGCGTGTGGCCGGCGAAGCGGGTGGGGTCGATTCCCGGGGGCGTGGACGACCTTCGCGGAGCGTTCCACGACCGGACGACGTGGTGCAGGTCAGTCGCCGGATCCCGTCCCGCGAACTCGAACGTCGCGGCAGTCAGTCCGCCGACGTCGACGTCCGTGGAGTCGAGCGGAGCGACGGAATCGGTCGACACATTCCGCAGACCTGCAACATCGCACCCGGGACTGAGCAGCGAACCCTCGCCGTCGACCGCAACGGAGCGGGCCCAATCGGGAGGCATGCGGTCGCCTTCGAACTGGATGAGAAAGGATCCCTCCGTCTTTAAAGACAGCACGCAATCGGTGGCATCGATATGGAGACGGCCCAGTGCGTCACCCGCCGAGACGGGGACATGCAGCAGTGCGGCGGCGCCACGCAGCGTGAGGCGGGCGGCGTCCACGTGCAGATGCCGGGCAGCGGGGAGCTGTGCCCCGAGTGTCACGAACGGTTCCGGGCTCAGCGCGAGGACATTGCGGATCTGCAGCCGCGTCGGGGCCGCTTCGCAGCGGACGGGGACGCCTGAGGTCTGGATTACCGAATCCTGGAGGGCGAGACCCACGTCACGGGAGGAGTCCGATTCGAGAGGTCGCCATTCGATGCCTCCGATGGCACGGCGGCCTGTTGCGGCGTCCGATTTCGGCCAGGCCGGGTCTTTCGACGATGTGGCGCGAAGCGGCTCATTGGTCTCTGCGTCGCCTTCCAGGCGGCAGGTTCGAAGCTCGAAACGGTTGGCCTCGACGGCGATGAGGTGATTGAGTGGCGGGACTTTGTCGTCAAACGGGCGCGCCGAGGAATCTCCGGGAGATGCGGCCCGGCCCACGAAACGGACGATGATATTCTCGACGCGGACTCGCTCGGCGGAGAGTCGAAGCGGTGTGTCATGGATGAGGACGACGGCGGGCTTCAACGGGTTGCCGCGAAGCACGACGACGGAGGACGACGAGATGTCGGCGGCTTCCCACGGTCCCGCGTCGGGGAGTTCGATCACGCCGCGAGCATCCGGCGTGGGGATTGGCTTACCCTCGGAGTGCTCCGTCGCATCGCGGCCCGCACTGGCGATGGCCGGTGCAGGACGAAATGTCGCCCGCGCCCAGCGCGTCGCCTGGCCGGGGAGACTCAGGAGCGTCTCCTTCGTGTTCTGATCGAACGCGGCCAGCAGCAACCCCGAGAGAACGAACACGCAGGCCGCAACAATGGGCCAGAACCGTGATCCACCCGACCCGCCGGTTGGAACGAAGGCGGCGGGCATCTCGAACTGGCGGCGGAATGCGGCAAGTCGCCGTCGCGTTCCTGACCGACGAGCGCCCCAGCGGCCGAGGATCTCGCGGAACGACTGAGGGCGACGCTTGGGGTTGGGGCGTGTGAAAGCGAGGATCGCTTCCGCCAGGAATGTGGGCGTTTCGGGGGCCCACTCGCGGACGTCGGCAATCACACGCGTCTGATGCGCGGCCAATTTGCCGAGCGGATCGTTCGTCGGGTAGGGAGGTCGGCCGGCCAGCAGGTGCCAGAGGAGACATCCCAGGGCATACACGTCGGAAGCGGAGTTCGCCGTGCGTCCCGTGCCGATGAGTTCGGGAGCGACGCCGTCGTAGCGATCGGGGGCCAGTCCCGCATGGATGGTCAACTCGGGGAACAGGGCCGGGGTGAGGCCGGCGTCGGTCAGCACCGCTTGCCCGGACGATGTGACGCGGACGTTTCGCAGGCTGACGTCCCCGTGCACCAGTCCGTGCGATTCGAGGACAGCCAGCGATTCCAGCAGTTGTTCGGCGAGGTCATGCACGATGGCTGCGGGAAATCGACCACGGCGGACCATCAGTTCGCCGAGGTGCGGGCCGTCGACGGGTATGCTGATCGCGACCAGGCGGCCCTCATGCTTCAGGGTCTGAAGCGGGCCGACGAATCCCGGATGGGCGATTCCCCGCAACTTGTGGACGACGTCCTCAAGGGCCCGGCTGCGCCGATCCAGCAGTTCCGGAGCGAGTGTGACCTGCTTGAGGATGCACTTCTGGCTTCCCTCGATCCGGCGGGCCAGCCAGGTCGTCGAGAAGCGGCCGCCACCGAGGCGGTCGGCCAGCACGCAGGGGCCGACGCGAAGATCTTCCGGGCGGTCCGATTCCAGCATGCGGGCCTGGAATGGCGTCAGCTTCCGCAGGTGGAGCAGGGCATCGATCCAGACCGAATCGAACGCCGGAATGTCGCGGGCCAGACGGCGCACGTGCCCCCGGCACCGCCTGAGGTCGGACGGTGTGCAGAGCCGCAGATCCCGCAGGATCTGCAGAAGTCGGGGAGAAGGGGGTTCCATCGGTCGGCACGCGTTCCGTCGCGGGTCGTCCGCAGCGACCGCTTTGTGAATTCAGACGTCTGAACTCAACCGGCGGCGGGGCCGGAAGTTCCGGCGCGACGGGGTTATGCCATACCTGGTGGTTTTGGGCAAGATGAATCGCCGCGTTGCCGCGTCTGCCACGTTCAGGCGAACAGCGCCTCGCGCGGTTTCCCCTTGCCATCGACCGTCACATAGAACGGCCGCTGTTCAACGTTCACCGCATAGTCGGCGGGGATGCCCATTGCCCGGTAGAGCGTGGCGTGCAGGTCGGTGACGTTGATGGGGTTCTCGATCGTCGTGCAGGGGCGCTCGTCGGCGGTCTTGCCGTAGAGGAATCCCTTCTTGATGCCGCCGCCGAACAACAGCACGCTCGAGGCGCTCGTGAAGTGGCGGTGCATGCCGTAGAACTTCAGGTCTTCAATCACTGGCGGTTGCTGCACCTGGTCGGGGACGCGCTTGTCGGGCTTCCCTTCGACGAGGCAGTCGCGGCTGAACTCGCTCGCCAGGACGATGAGCGTGCGGTTGAGAAGCCCGCGGGCCTCGAGGTCGAGGACGAGTTGCGCGATCGGCGCGTCGATCTGCCGCTTGAGGTCGGCGAGCCGCGTGTGGCCGTTGTCGTGGGTGTCCCACTGGAGGAACGGGCCGTACTCCGTTGTCACCTCAATGAACCGGGCGCCTTGCTCGGTCAGGCGACGCGCGAGAAGGCAGCCGAGGCCGAACTTCGAGACGTTGTAGCGGTCGTAGGACTCTTTGGGTTCGAGCGACAAGTCGAACGCCTGCGATGCGGGCGAGTCCATCAGCTTGTGGGCGTTGTCGACGGACGAAAGGAGAGCATCGCGCTGGGCGTCCGACAGTTCGCGACCGGCGGTAGATTCCTTGACGAGCTTGCGGTAGGCCTCGAAGCGGCGACGGAACCGCTCGCGGCTCATTCCCGCCGGGGGACGGACGACGTTGACGGCCTGCGACGGGTCGGGAATGCGGAACGGGTTGTACTCGCCCCCGAGGCAGCCGCCGGTCTGGAAGGCCTTCAGTTCTTCCGCTTCGCCGTTTCCTTCGTAGCGTTGGCCGATGTCGATGAAGGCGGGAAGAGCGGGGTTGTTGGGACCGCGAGCATGGGCGATCCAGGCGCCGAGGTGCGGGGCGGCGACGGTTTGCGGGGGCTCGTAGCCGGTGTGCCAGTGGTACTGATGCCGCGAATGGAGGATGTGTCCGAGGTCTCCCAGGACGTGGGTGCGGATGAGTGTGCCGCGGTCGAGGATGGCGGCGGTCTTTTCCAGTCCCTGCGAGATCTTCACGCCGTCGATGGCCGTGTCGATTGACGGAAACGTGCAGAGGACGCTCTCGGCCTTCATCCCTTTTTCATAGGGGACATAGCGCTTCGGATCGAACGTCTCGGTGTGGGCCATCCCGCCCGCCATCCAGAGGACGATGAGCGTGTCGGCTTTGGCGTCGAGCTTCGCACGGGCCGCTTCGGCGGCGAAAGACCGCTGAGCGAGGGGCTGCCCGGCGGCGAGGGAGCCCAGGAACGCGGACGAAGCGACTCCGGCGTTCTGCAGAAAATGACGACGACTGAGCGAACTCATCGGGCCTCTCCGTGTCGGGGTCCTTTGAGAGTATCGTGCTCGGGCGAAGGATGTCGAGCGCGGGCGGACCCGCGGGATAGACTTCCAGCCTCTCATTTCCCTTCTGCCTGACAGACTGGATCCCTATCGCACGCCCTCCTCTCGGCCGATCTTGCAAAGAGCGTCCCGAGTGATACACTTCAATCCTAGAGGCGATCGACGTCGCCAGATTCACGTTCTCCCACTGATGAATTCCGTGTCGACCACCCGACTTCTGAGCCTGGCGCTGCTTCGCCTTCCCCGACGGGGGTCTTAGGCTCAGAAACGGTTCGCAGTTTTCCTTGCGTCAGTTTCCAGGCCCTGAGACCACCCGGTCTCGGGGCCTGTTCGCTTTTTAGGCCGTCGAGTCCGTTCTGTCTCAGGAGCCTTCCCGGATTTCCGCCTCCTGAACCCGATGGAGTTCCCCATGTCCGCCGACCGTATCGTCATCTTCGACACCACTCTCCGCGACGGTGAGCAGGCCCCCGGCTGCAGCATGAACACCGCCGAAAAGCTTCGCGTGGCGGAGACGCTGGTCGAGCTCGGAGTCGACGTGATCGAAGCGGGGTTCCCCATCGCCTCGCCGGATGACTTCGAAGCGGTGCGGCAGATCGCCCGCACCTTCAGCAACCGCACGACCATCTGCGCCCTGGCCCGCTGCCGTCCGGAAGACATCGACCGGGCGTGGGACGCTCTCAAGGAGGGGGATGACGTCCGCCTCCACCTGTTCCTGGCCACCAGCCCCATCCATCGCGAGTTCAAGCTCAAGATGGCCGAGGCCGAGATCGTCCGCACCGCCGTCGAGATGGTGCAGCGGGCGGTCGACAAGTTCGTCAAGGCGGGGAAAAAGGTGAACGTCGAGTTCTCCCCCGAGGACGCCGCCCGCACCGAGCTCAACTTCCTGAGCGAAGTCGTCGAGAAGGCGATTGCGGCCGGCGCGACAACCGTCAACATCCCCGACACGGTCGGATACGCGACGCCGACGCAGTACTTCCAGTGCATCAGCCATTTGAAGAAGCACGTCCCGAACATCGACAAGGCCGTCATCAGCACGCACTGCCATGACGACCTGGGACTGGCGGTGGCCAACAGCCTCGCGGGTGTCGAAGCGGGAGCGCGACAGATCGAGTGCACGATCAACGGGCTGGGCGAACGAGCGGGCAACGCCGCGTTGGAAGAAGTTGTGATGGCGCTCCGCACTCGCCGCGACTATTACAACGTCGATACGCGGATCAACACGCGGAAGCTGTGTGCGGCGAGCCAGCAGGTCTCGGGCATCACCGGTATGGTCGTGCAGCGGAACAAGGCGATCGTCGGGCGCAACGCCTTCGCCCACGAAGCGGGCATTCATCAGCACGGCATGCTGCAGAACCGCACGACCTACGAGATCATGCGTCCGGAGGACGTCGGGTTCGTGGGGACCAAGCTGGTGCTGGGCAAGCACAGCGGCCGGCATGCGTTTCGCGACCGCCTGAAGGAACTGGGACTGACCGTCGACGACGCGACCTTCCAGAAGGTGTTCGACGACTTCATCGAACTGGCGGACAAGAAAAAAGAAGTCTACGACTCGGACATCGTCGCGATTGTGGAGAACCGCACGCACGAGACGCAGGACCACTGGAAGATCATCAGCTGTCAGGCGTCCGCCGGGACGGGAACCATTCCGACGGCGACGGTGGCTCTCGACAGCGGCGACGGAAAGCGTCACCACGATGCGGCGACCGGTGGCGGGCCTGTCGAGGCGGTGCTGCATGCGATCGAACGGGTCACGGGAATCAACGCGACGCTCGAAGACCTGAAGATCCGCAGTGTCTCGAAGGGGAAGGACGCGCTGGGCGAAGTGGTGGTGCAGGTGAACGTCGACGGCCGGACGTACGAAGGGACCGGACTGAGCGTCGATATCATCGAGGCGAGCGCCCGTGCCTACCTGAAGGCGCTCAATCAGGCGGAGCGACAGCGCGAGCGGGCCGACAGAAAGTCGTCCAGCTGAGTTCCATTTCCGTCGGAGCTTTCGTTCCCGGAACCGACAGCGGACGTTACCCGGCGGCAAGCGTGTCGTCGGGGACGTCCGTGACGAACATGCATCCCGGGCTGTGAGTGATCGCCAGCGGAAGGCGCGCCTGCATCAACGCAGCTTGCGGAGTGACGCCACACGCCCAGAAAACGGGAAGCTCTCCGTCGGCCACGGGAACCGGCTCGCCGAAATCGGGACGCTGCAGGTCGGCGATGCCGATCCGCTCGGGGAGCCCGAGGTGCACGGGAGCCCCATGGACTCCCGGATACCGCGAGGTGATCTGCACCGCCCGGATTGCGTCGGACGGCGTCATCGGGCGCATCGAGACGACAAGCGGTCCGTGGAAGACACCGGCCGGACGGCAAGGGATGTTGGTGCGGAACATCGGCACGTTGCGGCCCAGTTCGACATGCCGCACCGGCACTCCCGCGCGAAGCAACGCCGCTTCGAACGTGAACGAACAGCCGATGACGAAGCTGACGAAGTCCGGCCGCCAGAGCGACGTGACGTCGGCCGGCTCATCCACCAACTCGCCCTGCCGCCAGACGCGATAGCGGGGAAGGTCGGTCCGCAAGTCGCCATCGGGGGCGACGTTCCGCGGAACGGGATCGCCCGGCTCCGTCACATCCAGCAGCGGGCAGGGCTTCGGGTTGTTGCGGCAGAACATCAGGAAATCGAACGCGTGCTCTTTTGGCAGGATCACGAGGTTGGCCTGCGCGAAACCATAGGCGAGACCGGAGGTCTGCTCGGTCCAGGTTTGATTGCGGCAGGCCAGCCTGACCGCCCGCCCCGTCTCCAGTGTTGCCTTCGGAGCCATATCGTCTCAGACCAATCAGTGTGGGTGGAGCAATTCCTCTCGCGATTTCATGATTATGCCGACAAACGTGCGTTGAAAGAAATCGTGGGAGCATCTTGCGACGCCGCGACTATTGCAAAGGCGATTACATACTTGACTCATCAAGCCGCTGAAGAGGCTTGGGGCTTGGAAGAGATGGCCGCAAGAAGGCACAAAAGTCGCAAAAGAGAATGGAAGAATGAGATCGTCTCGACACCGTTAGACCAGAGATGCTTTTGCGTCTTCTGTGCCTCCTTGCGGCAACATCGTCCACTCGACGTTGGTGAGTCAAGGATGTAGCCGCCATTGCAAACTTGGATTGGTGGCGGTGCGTCTGATGGGGCACCCCGGGATTGGTCATTTCGCACGGCGGCGTCCACCGCCGGGGAACGGCGGTATGGACAAAGCCAAGGCAGAAACGCGAAAGGCACTTCAACAGGAGCAAACAGAGGGAACGGAGAGAAGGGATCAGCCGTAACGGAGAGGGATTCCGTGCTCACGCATCTTTCGGATGCATCATCGACTGCGTCACTCGAAACCTGCCTTTCCTCTGTTTGATCCTGTTTAGATGTCTTTGCCTTCTTCCATCTATTCCTCGTGAAGCTTGCCGTGGATTGGATCGACGGGCCAACCGCCTTGAACGGCAGACACCCCGCACGACAAAAGGATGGACCGACCCGCGACAGGATCAACGCTTGGCAGGCTCTGCTTTCTCACGATTCCTCGCGGGGCGACACAGTCGCGGTAACCGCGACGATCGAACCATGCGGTTCGAACCTCACAAACCACATTCCGACGACGGCTGACAAGTTTCGCGGATCGGTTCGTTGGGCATCCGCTCGAGGGACGAAACGCGGACGGGCAACAAACCGCACGGAGGGGAGGCCGCGCGCGTCGATGAATGGGAAGGCGACGGACCGCCCTGAATCTCTGCGCTCCCGGTCCGCGATGGCTTCCTGATCATGAATGTCGCCGCCGCCCTGATGATGGCCCTCACGACGCCCGGGGCGGCACCCGGCGTGCTGATGATGCTGGACCCGTTTCACGGGGCCGTCCCCGTCCTCGAGTATTCTTTCGAAGCGAACGAAGACTCCGACTACGACGGTTTTCCGGACGACTGGTCGCGCCGCAAGGGGCCGGGCTTTCCCTCCTACATCAAGTCGATCATCGATCGGAGCGTGGCGGCCGAGGGGAAGGCGAGCCTGTCGATCGAAGCCAACGGCGGCGGGGCGGCGTTCTATTCGCCTCCGACGCCGATCGATGCGGCGCACTCGTGGCTGCTGGAGGCGTCCCTCCGCACGCAGAAGCTCCGGCTTGACGCGGCGCTGGTGTCCGTTTCATTTCTCGATCATCGCTGGCAGCGGATCGAGCGTCATGTGACGCGGCCGGTCACCGGAACTCATGAAGGCTGGGTTCCGGTGCGGCTCGGCCCCATCTCGCCTCCGCGCGAGGCCCATTTCGTCGTCATTGGGTGCCACCTCGTTCCCGGTTCGCAGAGCGATCTGCAGGGGACCGCCTGGTTCGATGGGATCCGTCTCAAGAAGCTCCCGCAGATGGAGCTGATGAGCAATTTCCACACTCACTTCCGGCAACGCTCGGCTCAAATCGAAGTGAGGTCGGTGGTCAGCGGGCTGGACGACGGCGAGTCGTACCACTTGAAGATGCAGATCCTCGACGTGTCTGGTCGGACACTCTCCGAAACGTACCGTGACCTGACGCCGGAAGAGCCCGCGCAGGCGGAAGGCCCCGGCAACGGTCATTGGGCAGGCCCCACGGTTGGGGAACTTCGCAAGCCGCATCGGATCGAAGTGAACTGGTCGCTCCCGCCGCACGATTACGGCTACTACGACGTTCGAGCCGAGTTGCAGCGGGCCGGCAAACCCATTCTCGAGGCTCGGACGTCGTTCACGGTGTTCGACCTCGGCGACGCGGTTCATCAAGGAGAGTTCGGATGGTCGCTCGAAGGGGGGCCGGGCGAGATGCCGCTGCGCGAACTCGCCGACGTGGCGGTGCAGTCGGGCATCAACTGGCTGAAACTGCCGCTGTGGCAGTCGGTCTATGACGACGACAAGGAGAGGCCCGGACAGATTGCCGAGTTTTTCGACCGCCTGTCGATCCGCGGCATCACGCCGGTCGGAATGCTGAACGATCCCCCTCCGGCTTTGCGCGGAAAGTTTGCCCGCAACTGGACGGGGATCAGCGAGATCTTCACGATGCCCTCGAAGTTCTGGTCGCCGTCCCTTTCGCCGGTGCTGGCCCGGTATGCGTCCACCGTGCGGCACTGGCAACTGGGAGGAGAATCCGACGACAGCTTTCTCGGGATGGCGCGCCTTGATGAGACGCTGCTGACGGTCAAGCACGAATTCGACCGGATCGGCCGCGATACGCGAATTGGCGTGCATTGGACGTGGGAGACGCCCCCGCCGCAGACCACCAACCCTTCAGCCCTCTTTCTGTCGCTTGGAAGTCGAGAGGAAATGACGGCCGACGCGCTGCAGTCGGCGGCGCGCTCCGGCAGGCCGCGCTCGGGGGCGCGGTGGGCGCTGTTGCGCCCGCTGGCAAGGTCGAAACACACGGATGAGGAACGGGCTTCGGACCTCGTTCGGAAGATGGTGGCGGCCCGCATCGGCGGAGCCGACGCGATCTTCGCGACCGACGTCTTCCATCCGGAATACGGCATCCTGAATCCGAGCGGCGCGCCGACGCGACTTTATCTCCCGTGGCGCACCACGGCGATCGCCCTGCAGGGGGCCGAATACCTCGGTTCCTTCGACATGGCGGGCCGGAGCGTCAATCATGTCTTCGTCCGCGGGGGCGAGATGATGATGGTCGTGTGGAGCGAAACGCCCGCCGAGGAGTCCATCTACCTCGGCGAACATGTCGTCGCGAACGACATCCAGGGGCGACAGCAACTCATTCCCGTCGACACGAAGACCGGGTGCCAGACATTCGCCGTCGGGCCGATGCCGCTGACGATTCGCGGCGGGTCGGAACCCGTCGCCCGCCTGCGATTGGGAACCCGCTTCGAGAGGGGACGCGTTCCGAGCGCGTACGGCGAACATCGGGACGCCATTGTGGGGACGAACACCTTTCCTCAAGGCGTGAATGGCCAGGTGACGGTGATGTTCCCGCCCGAGTGGGAAGTCGAGCCAAAGGCATGGATGCTCCAGGCGGGAGCCGGCGAAAACTTCCGCCTCCCAATGCGGATTGTCCTGCCGCCGAATGCGAGCCTCGGCAAACAACCTGTCTCGATCGACTTCGACATCGTGGCCGACCGGCAATACAAGTTCCGCGTGACTCACACCTACGAAGTCGGCCTGGGTGACATTGGGGTCGAGGTCGTCGACCGCAGGTTGCCCGATGGCCGGCTCGAGATCGAACAGGTCATCAAGAACTCCACCTCCCCCCCCGAGACACTCAACTTCCGGTGCAGTCTCTTTGTCCCGCAGCAGCGGCGACAGATCCTGTTCGTCACGAAGCTGAGCCAGGGAGAGGACCGCAAGTTCTATCACCTCGCGAATGCGGACGCGTTGCGGGGACAGGAGTTGTGGATCCGTGCCGAGCAGGTCGGCGGCATGCGGGTGCTCAACTACAAATGGAAGGTCGGCGAATCATGGGACGCGGCAAAGTGACGACAGTGTGAGAACTTGCGGGCGTTCACAGGAGGAATTCGTCGGCCGATCGGCAATGCAGTCTTCGGATTTTCCGCCACTGGCCGGAGCATGTGCTACGGTTTCAGCGTGGAGAATCGCAGCTTCCGGGCTTCCCTTTCGACTCGTTGAGAGTATCGCCGGAAAGACCGATTCTTCCTGTTATGGCGGGAGTATCGGCCATGAATACCGGCCATTTTGTGAGAGTTCTGACGCTGGCGGGGATGACGGCTGTCGTCTTACTCGCAGGTTGCGTAATGCCCATGGGGCAGGTCGGCTATGACGACCCGCCCTGGCTCTCCCCCTATGCGCGGCCGCTGAATTCCTTTCCCTCTCCGAGGGGACAGTCTCCCGGCTCGGTGCAGGTGGGGCGGCCGCCGGCCGGTGCCTCCCAGGGAACCGAGCCTGCACTGGTTGCGGCGACGAACCGGCCAATTTTCGAAAGCGACCCCCGCACGGCCCCGAAATCCCCCGAGCCCTCGCCCCGCAAGGGAACCGACACTCTTCCCGAATCGGATCCGAGCGACGGGAGCAGTTTGAGCGTCCCGTCGGACGAGTTGCCGTCGCGCGAATCGGAGAAGCCGTCCACGCGCACGCCGATCCGGGATCTGACACCGTCGGACACGCGCATGCCTGAGCTGCGGGTGCCGTCCTCGAAAGTGGATCTGAAAATCAACGCGCCGAAGACCGCGGGTCTCAACGAGCCGATCACCTATGATGTGACGCTCGTCAACACGTCCAACGAGACGCTGGAAGACGTCCGCGTCGATTGCGAGTTCGACGACGAACTCGATTTTCTCGGGAAGCCGGACAAGCGCGTCTCGCGAACCTTCGAAAGCCTCGAACCGGGCGAGCGGCATGATTTCCGACTGACGCTGTCGGCGACCAGGGCCGGCCGCCACTGCAGTCAGTTCTCGGTCGCGATCGACGGTCTCGAGCAGGCGCGGCAGTCGGTCTGCGTTGAGGCGGCGGCGCGCAGCATGAGCCTTCGGATCATTGGTCCCAGGACGCGGCCGCTTGGCACGCGGGCCGAATTCACGATCAAGGCGGCGAACGTCAGCGGCGCCGCGCTCGAGCACGTGACGCTCGTGTTGCGTCCCGAATCGACGCTGCGGGCTTTCGAATGGTCGGAAGGAGGAGAGCGTGCCGGAAACGAATTGAGGTGGAATCTTGGAACCATCGCCGCGGGCGAAGGAGTTCAGCTGCAGGCCGAATTCGATTGCCACCAGCCCTCCGAAGAGACGGCTTTGACGGCGACGGTCGAAGCCGATGGCCAGAAGTCTCAGACGGCTACAGCGTACGTCCGGATCCGTCCGCGGCATCCGCATCTGCGCCTTGATCTGACCGACGACCGGGACCCCGTCACGGTCGGAGAAGACGCAGTCTTTGAATTGACGGCGCAGAACATTGGTCTGCAGCCGCTGGAAAAGCTGGCACTCACCTTCCACCTTCCCGCCGAGCTCGAGGCGGGGAAAATCGAAGCCCGGATCGGCGGACAGACGCTTGATCCGGAAGTGGCTCGACGCAAGGGAATCGTCCACGTCACCCTCTCTGACGCGATCCCCGTGGATGGGGCACTCACGCTCCAATTGCGTGCGAAAGGGGTTGGCGAGGGGGATGTCTGGCTGAGCGTCAGCGCGAGCGCGGCGGGCGTGGACGACGCGGTGGAGATCGACGAATCGGTCTCCATCGGCCCGGCCCGCTCGGCGCGGAAATAGAGGTCGTCCACCGGGCGACGGTAATTCCTACGGCAGCTCTGCCACGATCATCGCATGGACGTCGAGGCGGGGGACCACGACAACCGTGCCGGACGAAGTGACTTTCGCTTCGAGCCTGGTTCCGCCCGGCTCCAGCGTGACACGCCGGATGTTGTATCGCGGCGCGAACGTCACGCGGATCTCGCTTATCGGAAGGACTTCCTCACGCAAAGGGACGTCGTCGCCCGGAAGGGCATGCCCGCCTGTCGTGTTCAAGTTGTTGTAAAGATGGACCACCAGGCGGTTCATCCCCTCCTTCGCCTGCCGCATCACGGTTGACTGGACGCACATCGGCGCCGCGACCTGCACCGGGGGCGGGGAATCGGCGCTCCATTCGATGGCGTGCTTCATCACGAGACGGTGATACGGATACGCATACAGGTAGTACGCCGCATCAAAACCGGCGGCGAGGTAACAGACCCGCCCTTTGCCATGCGTGCGGGTGAGCACCGCCGGAACGGACGGAGCGTCATTGTCCTTTCCCTGGATCGTGCCAATCGACTTTGCTTCTTCGCGCGGCGCGACGCGGACAGCCGGCCCCTTGAACGTCACGGGCTCCGGGCCAACGTAGGTCCGCATCCGCCCCTGGTTCAGGAACGACGCCACATCCTGGCGGAAGTCGAACACATTTTTCCGCTTCTCCCAATAGTCGGGGCCGATGGCTTTCGCGAAGTTGACGTCGATCTCATCGTTCTTGACCGGCGTTGCAGGGGCAATGCCGCGATAGTCGAGCCCGACGAGTTCCGCGAGTCCGAAGTTCTCGCGCGGGTTGCCGTACTCATCGAACAGCGAGACGTCGAGGCTCGCGACGAGGCCGCCGCCGTTCCTGACAAACGCGTCGATTCCCTGCATCTGCCGTTCGTCGAGGCATGCCGCATTAGGTAGGACCAGAACCTTGTACTTCGCCAGGTCGGCGGCATTGAGGTTCCAGTCGTTGATGAGCGTGACCGGAAGATGCTCTTCGACACAGGCGCGGAACGTCCCGAGGACATTCGCCATGTAGCGTTCCTCGACCTTCCCTGCCTCGCGGCCGTAGAAGGTGCGGGTATTGTCGCTCATGAGAAGGGCGGCCCAGGGCTCGGGCTGCTTGTGGGTGAGCCATGGCTTCCGCTTCTGGACTTCGTCCATGACGCGGTACAGCTCGTCCTGGAGTCGCGGCGGTTGGGCCACTGCGATGCTGGGCGCGGCCCCCCAGGTGAGGGTCAGCATCATGCGGCGTTCGATCTCGTGCGGGGGGAAGCTATCCTTGCCGTAGGGATTGCCGTGGCTCATCAGGTAGGGCTCGCTGAAGCCGACGCGGTGATCGGTGAGGGCCCACATGTAAGCGTTGGTGAAGGCCGGAAGGATGGTGTTGCCGCGGTTCGACTCGTCCATCCAGAACTCCTGGTCGGGCGCGTCGAACAAGAGATTCAGCCGGGCGGGCATGTTCCGCGGCAGGCTGAGAAAGTGTCCCCAGCGACCGGCATTCGTGCTCCATGTCACCAGGGCGACATCCGGCTTGATTCCTTTCAGTCGCTCCTGCATCCGACGCACCATCGCCTCCAGGCGGCGATCGGCCCAATGCTGATACTTTCGGAACGCGGCGTCGTTGAGGTCGGCTCTGGGAATTTCGAGCCCGGTCTCCCTGCGATAGTTGGCGCGGCAATGCTGGCAGTAGCAGACTCCGCCGTGATGGAGTCCGTCGAATGAAAAAGCGTCGACATCCGGGTACTTCGTCAGGATTTCGGCGAGGACATCGATGAAGAAATCTCCGTAGGGACCCAGCGGGCACAGCATGCCCCCGTGCGGATACTTCTTGAGGTCGATCGTCGGAATCTCGGTGGTGTCGGTCGCGATCCGCCGCCAGTCGGGATGCTCCTCGTAGACTTCTCCCTGAAGCGTCGGCGGATAGACGCCGAGGATCCGCACGCCCAGCCGCTTGTCTTCGGCGATATCCGTCTCGACGCGGCCGAGAGGCACGTGCGGGCTGCGGCGCTTGAGGAGCTTACTGTCGTAGTAGGCATAAAACGGATCGACGAAGCCAAGCTCGCTGAGCGTGACGCCGTGCGCAGCAGCCGCCTCGCGGGACTTCGAGGCCATGGCCGACAGCGTGTACCCGCACCCGATCGTCTCCTGGACCCATTGGGGGACGCGAACACGCTGGAATGGAGCGGTGTCGAAGGGCTGAGGCATCACGGCGCCCGCCCAGGGGGAAGGCTTGTTCTGGGCAATCGAGAATTGAGCGAGGCTCAGGACGACGGTCGCGATGCCGACGCTTTTGATTGTCACGCAGATCTCCCCGTCGGTAGAAGTGGCAAGCGCCTTCGGCAGACGTTACCGAAAGGGTTCGCACGATGAAAATCCTCTCGGCACGTTCAGACTTTTTCTGCTTTCCCCGTGCCGGCCCAACGAACTTTGCGTGAGTTGGGTTGGGAGCCACGTCGAGCTGTCTGCAGCATCGCGAGAAAGGCTCTCGAGCCGCGGCCGTGATACGCTTGTGAATGAACCGAGTGTCGAGGATTAGCGAATGCTCGAGTGGGATCGTTCTCACAAGTATGAGTTGGTCCGATTTTTCACCGAAGTGATCCGCATCACGATACATTTCCGCGACGGCGTCGCCTCCATCGCGGAAATGAGATCGTTGCGGCGGGCGCTTCCGGAATATCGGAACATGCCGCCGGCCGAGTTCCGCGAGCGGTTACGAAGCATCCCAGCATTGGACCTCGGCGAATTGCCGGGACAGGTGGCGCGATCGCTCATCAGTCAATTGCGGCAGGAGGGACTGCAGGTTGTCTCCGAGAACGCAAGCCGATACGGATACCTTCCGTATGACGTCACCACAGGAGCAGCATGGCTCATCGAGGATGAGATGGAGCTGCAGGAGATTGTGAATCAAATGCTGGCGGAAGGGATTCCCGTTCGATCGGTGGAAGGATAGCCGACCCACGAGTACCATCAAGTTACGTTTATGCGTCGGGGTTCAACAGAGCCGCTCGATCCCGCGCTCTGATTCGGCCAAAAGTCGAAGGCTGACGCGTCGACAAGTGGTTCTTGCCACTGGCCTGCCTCGATCGCGTTTGCTCCCGCCGTCCCTTCCTTCCTGCGAGCCTTCATGGACGCTTCACTTCGCGACCCTCGCTCGTTCACGCGCCGCGAATGGCTGACTGCGGCGGGGGCTTTCACACTGGCGTCCGGAGGCCGGCTTTCCATGCCGGCGGCGGTGGAGACGAAGCGGCCGAAGGTCGCCGCGGTCATCACCGAGTTCACGCATCGTTCGCACGCCCACGTCCTGCTCGAAAACTTTCTGAAGCCGTATTACTTCAACGGGCAGCGGACGGACCCCGGCGTGGATCTGGTCAGCCTCTTCGTCGATCAGTTTCCCGCCGGCGACATGGCCCGCGCCGTGGCTGCCGAGTTCGGAATCACGATCTACCCGACGATTGGCGAGGCGCTGCGGCGGGGCGGGAAGGACCTGGCGGTCGACGGAGTGGTGTCGATTGGCGAGCATGGGCGTTACCCCACCACCGACCGCGGCGTGATCATGTACCCGCGGAAGCGGTTCTTCGACGAAATTGTGGCGGTGTTCCGGCAGAGCGGACGCGTCGTGCCGCTGTTCAACGACAAGCACCTGTCGTATCGCTGGGATTGGGCGGACGAGATGGTGCGTGTCGCCCGCGAACTCAAGATCCCCTTCATGGCGGGAAGCTCGGTGCCGCTCGCCCAGCGTCGCCCGGCGCTCGAGATGCCCGAGGGTGCGGCGATTGAAGAGGCGGTCTCCGTCCACAGCGGTCCCGTGGAGATCTACGATTTCCACGGGCTGGAGGTCTTGCAGTCGATGGTGGAGTCGCGGCGCGGCGGCGAGACCGGCGTGCGCGAAGTGCAACTTCTGGAAGGGGACGACGTCTGGAAGGCGGCCGCGGAGGGGCGATGGTCGATGGAACTGGCCGAGGCGGCGATGCGGGCGCAGACCGGCAAGGACGTGGGACCGCTGGCGAAGTATGTCGAACCGGCCGACGGGAAACAGCATCCCGTGCATGCGATCCTCGTCACCTATCGCGACGGACTGCGGGCAACCGTGCTGCGGATCGGCAACAGTGCGACGCGATGGTGCTTCGGGTGCCGTATGCGTGGCCGGCGCGAGCCACTGACGACCAGCTTCTTTGTGGGTCCGTGGCGAAACCGGAATCTGTTTAAAGCCCTCGCCCATGCGATTCAATCTCACCTTCGCGAGGGACGCGCGCCCTACCCGGTCGAACGGACGCTGCTTGTCACCGGCGAGCTGGCGGCCGCCATGGATTCCCGCTTCGAGCAGCACCGCAGCGTGCCAACTCCGCATCTCGACGTCAGCTACATTTCCCGGGACTTCAAGGCGATGCGGGAAATGGGAGAGACCTGGAAGCTGATTACAGAAGCGATGCCCGAACCTGCGGGCATCGATCCCGGCGGTTCAAAGTAACATGCTCAAGACGCATCTCATTACGTCATGAATCATCTCGGGATGTGGCGAAAGTGCGTCCCAAGGCAGCGAGATCTTCGGGAAACGTTCGACGGGCAGTCGGGAAGGGCGGATCCTTCTCCCCGCCTTTCGCATATCAGGTGATCGAGATTGCGCGATCGGTTGCAGAAATCAGAGCACGCTCGCTGCCTGAAAGCAAAGCATTGCATTTCAATGCCCTGCTCTGTTGAGACGCGACGGCCTCTCGCATTCAGCATCCTATTCCCGCATCGCGGGCAACCCGGAGTTGGCGGAAAGGTTTCGGGACTTTCAAGCCAATTTCGTTTTTTGGGCAGAAATTCAGGAACGAGACTATTGACGACTGGTGCCGTTCCCTATGAAATCCAGTTGTGTCATTCGACACCTCTCGGATTCTTCCGAAAACTTCTTATCGGGTTCACGACAGTCTTCGGTTTGCACCGTTCGATCCTTCCCGGGCAGGTCATCATCTGACATCAGATGATTGGGCTGTTCGTCTGAACTACGGGTCGACAGGTTTATCTGTCGCTCGGCATTGATCCCACTCCCAGTCTTTGGTCTTGTTCTGCGATTTTCGCGGGACGGGTTATTCACTCTTGCACGGGATCCCGACATGCAACGCCAGACCGACCGGTTCCGAGGTTCCGCCATTCGTCGCGGATTCACACTGATCGAATTGCTTGTGGTCATTGCGATCATCGCGATTCTGATCGCGTTGCTACTCCCCGCCGTCCAGCAGGCGCGCGAGGCGGCCCGGCGCTCAACGTGCAAGAACAACTTGAAGCAGATGGGAATTGCCCTCCACAACTTTCACGACACTTACACCTACTTCCCGACCGCCCATGGTCACCCCAAGACCGTCACGACATTGAATGACAATGCCGAGCGGACGGGACCGAGCTGGATGGTGTATCTGCTCCCCTTCATGGACATGCCGTCGCTGGCGGAAGACCTCGCGACCCTCACGCTCTCCGGCGAGCGCGGGCTTCGCAACGCGGGTGTCGCCATCGGTTTCAACGCCCAGTTGTCGCAGTCGCTCCGGATCGATCCGAACATGGCGTACGCGGCGGGCACGAATGGTCTCGGGACGGTCAATGGGGTGAGCCTGACGAACTTTGCTTCGAAGAAGATTCCGGCGTATACCTGCCCCTCGTCGCTGAACACGGGATTGACCGACTGGGGCACGGCGACGGCGTCGTATGCGGGCAGCTATGGAAACAGCAACGGGTTCTTCGGGCTCGAAGGCCGCGTCCGCATTCTGGGAGACATCTCGGACGGGTTGTCGTACTCACTCGCCGTGGCCGAGGCAGGAGCGAATGGCCATCCGACGTCAGCGTACGGCTCCGGAAGCGGACATCAGCCCCAGTGGATCGGATCGGTCCACGGAGACTGGCAGGCGACGGCACGGTATGCGGATTCGTACCGCCTGCGGCTGCCGAATGCGACAGCGGGCCGGACCGACGCCTTCTCCAGCGGGCACGTCGGGGGGGTTCACTGCCTGGCGGGAGACGGCGCGACCCGGTTCGTCAGCGACAAGATCAATCCGGTCATCTGGCATTCGCTGGGATCGATCGCCCGGCATGTCAATCATCATGCGGGCCCCGCGACACAGACCGATGCGAACTGGAACTACGTCGCCTCGATGACTCCCGGGATCAATGAGCTCTGGAAGCCTGGCACTTCCGCGGACCGTTACACGGAAGTGCAGTGCGAATGGCCGTAAGATCTGCCTGCGACGTGTCGCGAAATCTTTTCTCAGGAATTGACGCGACGAACTTTGAGTGACGAGTTCCTCGAGGAGCTTGAGCGGCCGGAATGCCTGCGGACCAATCGCTGTTCTGATCAGATCATGGTGTCGCCGCCCGTGGTCGACTTGGTCCGCAGATCGTCGAACGTCGCCATCGCTCATCTCTCGCGAGAGAAGGTGTGGAGTCGCTGCAAGGGTTCGACTGCTGGAGAACCGGCGAAAACCGGAGTTACGGCAGGCCTGTTTTTCCCTGCCATTTTGTCCCTTGGACTGGAGGAGGTTTCATGCGCGCGGCTCGTCCACACCATTCGCGGGATCGACGCGGGCAGCGGTCTGGGTTCACCCTGATTGAGCTGCTCGTCGTGATTGCGATCATCGCCATCCTGATCGCCCTGTTGCTGCCGGCGGTCCAACAGGCACGGGAAGCGGCACGTCGTTCAACCTGCAAGAACAACCTGAAGCAGATCGGGCTCGCCCTGCATAACTTCCACGACACCTACACCTACTTTCCTTCGGCTCACGGGCATCCGAAAACCGTGACCACGCTGAATGACAACAACGAGCGAACGGGCCCGAGCTGGATGGTGTATCTGCTCCCGTTCATGGACATGCCGTCCCTGGCCGAGGATCTGGCGACGCTGACCCTCCCGGGCGAGCGCGGACTGCGCAATGCCGGGGCCGCGATTGGATGGAATGCCCAGTTGTCGCTGTCGCTGCGGGTCGATCCGAACATGGCGTACGCCGCGGGAACGAACGGATTGGGGACCGTCAACGGCGTGAGCCTGATGAATTTCGCCGGGAAGAAGATTCCCGCCTACGTCTGTCCTTCCTCGCTGAACACGGGTTTGACCGATTGGGGCACCGCCACCACGGGGTACGCCGGCAGTTATGGCGCCGGCAACGGGCTGGGGTTCTTCGGTATCGAAGGGCGTGTGACAATCCTTGGCGATATCTCGGACGGGCTGTCGTACTCGCTGGCCGTGTCGGAAGCCGGGACGAACGGGAGTCCGACGTCGGCCTACTCATCGGGTCACGGACACCAGCCGCAATGGATCGGCACGCCACACGGCGACTGGCGCGTCACAGCCCGTCATGCGGACGCCTACAAGCCGCGACAACCCAATCAGGGGCCCGGCGCCGGCGAGCCGTTTGCCAGCGGACACGTCGGCGGGCTGCATTGCCTCGCGGGGGACGGAGCGGTGCGGTTCGTCAGCGACAAGATCAGCCCGATCGTCTGGGAGTCGCTGGGAAGCATCAAGCGGAGCACCAACCGGAACTTCACCGGTTCGACTCAGACCGATGCCAACTGGACCTATCTGGGATCGCTTTCGCCGGGACTGAACGAGTTGTGGAAGCCTGGAACATCCGGAACCGGCTATTGGACGGAGGTTCAATCCGAATGGCCGTAACGGCTGTGGACCGCCGAGTGGCGACCCGTTGCCGGAATGCGCCACTGGGAATGGGGATGGACGGGTGAGATGCCTGTCTACCGAGGAATCTCTGCGGGTTCCTATTGCGCCCGCCTTTTTCGTTGCGTGGTCTTACTGGGAGTTTCTTCATGCGCTTTGTCCGTCGAATGGATTCTCGCATTCGCGGCCCCGTGCGGTCAGGCTTCACGCTGATCGAACTGCTGGTCGTAATTGCGATCATCGCGATTCTGATCGCATTGTTGCTTCCCGCCGTTCAGCAGGCTCGCGAGGCCGCCCGGCGGTCGACCTGCAAGAACAATCTGAAGCAGATCGGGCTCGCCCTGCACAATTTCAATGACACTTACGGCTATTTCCCTTCGGCGCATGGGTTCCCGGAGGGTGCGGCGACATCCGCCACTCCCAGCACCGAAAACCAGCGGCGCTCCGGTCCCAGCTGGATGGCGTACCTGCTGGCTTTCATGGACATGCCGTCGCTTGCCGAGGACCTCGCGACACTGACCCAGCAGAGCAAACGCGGATCGAGAAACTCCGCAGGAAACCTGATTGGCTACAACGCTCAGTTGTCGCTCTCCACGCGGACCGACGTCACCATGGTGTTCGCCGCGGGGACCAATGATGTGACGACGGTCAACGGGGTCAGCTTGAGGAACTTCGCAGGCAAGAAGATTCCTGCGTACGTCTGCCCGTCTTCGCTGAACACCGGGCTGACCGACTGGGGGACGGCGACCGCGTCCTATGCGGGCAGCTATGGAACGGGGCAGGGGCTTGGCTTCTTTGGAATCGAAGGCCGGGTCATCACGCTGGGAGACATCTCGGACGGGCTCACCTACTCCCTCGCGGTTTCTGAAGCAGGCACGAACGGAAATACGACGACTGCCTACGCTTCCAGCAATGCCCATCAGCCTCAATGGATCGGTTCGCCGCACGGCGACTGGCAGTCGACCACCCGCCATGCGGACGCCTACAAATTGCGTCTGCCGAATGCGACGTCCGGCCGTGGAGACGCGTTCGCGAGCGGTCACACGGGAGGCGTCCATGGATTGGCCGCCGACGGCGCCGTGCGATTCGTCAGCGACAAGATCAACCCGTTGATCTGGGAATCGCTGGGGACGATCAAGCGCAGCACGAACCGGAATTTCACCGGCTCGACCCAGACCGACGTGAACTGGACGTATCTCGGGACTCTGAGCCCAGGCCTCAACGAGATGTGGAAGCCGGGCACCTCGGGGACCGGCTATTGGACTGAAGTCCAAAGCGAATGGCCGTAGGAGCGATTTCGGTCGTCCGGTCGTCGAGAGCAAAGCGACTTTTTGCGCAGTGGCCCTTTTTCCGGTTGACGGAAAAAGGGTCGCTGCGTTTTTATGTTGGGAGAAATCCTGCGCGAGTTGGTGAAGGACCTCATTTCGATGGCGCTCCTTCCCGACTTGACGGGTGACTTCTGCGGAAGCGTTTACTTGACAATCCGGAATTTGCCCCGAAGGATCATCTTGAAATTATACGTTGACGCGACTAACATCTGTTGCAACGTTCATTCCTCGTGTCGATTCGTCGTCCTCGCCGTGACAGACAGGAATGCTCTTCCGGCGGGGCGTGTTTTTCGGTTTTTTCGAACCTCTGGGAGACCGTTGATGCGCTCGTTTCGGCCGGTTGGATTGGGAGCTCCGAAATCGGAGAACCGATCCGGATTCACGTTGATTGAACTGCTCGTCGTCATCGCCATCATCGCGATCTTGATCGCGTTGTTGCTCCCTGCCGTGCAGCAGGCCCGCGAGGCCGCCCGTCGTTCAACCTGTAAGAACAACCTGAAGCAGATGGGCCTCGCCCTGCACAACTTTCACGACACCTACAACTACTTTCCGTCGGCGAGTGGATTTCCCCGGAATGCCGCAGTGGGCACGGACAACCAGGAACGGTCCGGCGTGAGCTGGATGGTTTACCTCCTCCCCTTCATGGACATGCCGTCGCTGGCCGAGGATCTCCAGCCGCTGTCGCTGGTCGGCACCCAGAGCCCCCGCAATGCGTCGGGCACGCTGATTGGTTACAACGCTCAGATGTGCGAAACGGTCCGCGCCGCCATCGGCACGGCCACGATCGCTTCCAGTGCGGATCTGGCATCGGTGGGCGGAGTGAATCTGACCAACTTCGCGGGCAAGAAGATTCCCGCGTACGTCTGTCCGTCTTCGCTGAACACCGGCGTCACCGACTGGGGCACGGCGACGGTCGGCTATGCGGCCAGCTCGGGCACCTGGCCCCATCACGCGGGGAATGGCACCGGCTTTTTCGGCGTTGAAGGCCGCTTCACCACCATGGGTGACATGACGGACGGTCTCACGTATACGCTCGCCATCAGCGAAGCGGGATGCAACGGATCGCCCACCAGCGCTTACGCCTCCAGCCACGGTCACCAGCCGCAGTGGATCGGCTCGCCGCACGGCGACTGGCAGCCGACGGCCCGGTGTACCGCCACCTACAAGACCATTCTGCCGAACCAGGGACCTGGCCGCGGGGACGTCTTCTCCAGCGGGCATTCCGGGGGTGTGCATGGTTGCGCCGGAGACGGAGCGGTGCGGTTCATCAGCGACAAGGTGAATCCGCTGATCTGGGTGTCGATGGGATCGGCCAAGCGGATTACGAACAATGGCCTGAATCTCACCAGCACGGACACGAACTGGAGCTACCTGTCGTCATTTTCGCCGGGTCTGGCTGAAATGTGGAAGCCGGGGACGTCGGTCGGTGCATGGACTGAAGTGCAGTCGGAGTGGTAATCCCGATCGACGTCGACGATGTGGATTGCATGCTAATATGAGCGGCTTCCCGACTTTCGAGTTCGGGGGCCGCTCTTTTATTTTTGCTCTGGATCGGTGAGAGACCGTGCCGTCTCTCGACTCTGCTTTTCTGCCTGGGTCCGCGGGCCGAATGCACTCACTTTTCTCTCTGCCTGAATCCATTCCATGACTCGTCGCAAAGTTCTCATCACCGGCGCCAGCGGGCTGATTGGTGGTCTCGCGATCCGGCACCTGGCAGAAAAATACGAGTTCAGCGGACTCAGTCGCCGGCCGGTCGCAGGCATCCCGCACCTTTCCGCGGACATCACGGACGCGGCCGGCATCCGACCGGCGTTCGAGGGCGTCCATACCGTACTGCACCTCGCGGCCGCCAACGGAGCCGATCAATGGCAGCGCTGGGAGCCGACCATGGCCATCACAATCCAGGGAACGCTGAACGTCTACGAGGCGGCGCGGGAAGCGGGCGTGCAGCGCGTGATTTTCTTCAGCAGCGGCTGCTGCCAGCTCGCGTATGAATGGGACCCGTCGCTTCCTTACGGGACGCTTGCCAACGGCCCGGACGACCAGATTCCCGAGTCGTGGCCGATGGTGGACCTCGACTGGCCGGTCCGTCCCGATTCTCCTTACGCCGTCGGCAAGCTCTTCGGCGAAAACCTCGGCCGGTTCTACTCCGACAAATATGGGATCTCGACGATCGTGATCCGCCTTGGAGCCGTGCTGAAAGAGGACCGCCCCCTCGTGCGTCGCCATTTCCCCGGGTTCCTCTCGCAAGCCGATTGCGTCCAACTCCTCGACAAATGCCTCAGCGCCCCGGACTCGCTGAAGTTCGACATCTTCAACGCGATCTCGGACAACAGGTTCCGCTGGCGCGAGACCCGGCACACCAGGGATGTCCTCGGCTGGCAGCCGACCGGCAGTGCCGAGTCTGCCGCGGGATCATGAAGCCGAGCCCCTCTGGTGAGCGGCAAAAGGCCTCGATCGCAGTCCGTCGAGTCCGGCGGCCTGAAGCCCCGATCATCCGACCGATATCACGGACTCGTCAGACTGCCGGTCTGCGCCGACAACCCCGACATGACCGGATGATCGCGGTCGCGACTCTCATGGCTTACTGACAGAAGGCCGTCTGCCGGTGCTTCGCTCGTTCGCCTCGTCCGAGAGCGGATAGAGGCGAAGAGGGATGAGACTGCGAAGTTGATGTTGACGGATCTTGCCACGTCGCGAGAATCCGCCCCAGACTGCGCCAACATGGCGCGGCTGCCCGGAGTTCCTTCCCCCGCAGGACCTGCCGTGACCGCCGTCCCCTGGCTGTTCGCCGCGGCGCTCTGCGCGCCTCCGGAAGCAGCCACGATCTACACCCTGCGCGAGCCGTTCCGGCCTGTCATCCGAGGACAGTCGCCCGCGGTCGCCGACCTCCCCGACTCCGAGGCTGCCCGCCCGCTCGCACCGCGCGGCGCACCGGCCCGCCCCCTCCCCGGCAACGTCGCGCCTCCAGCCTCCAGCAATGTGGCTCCTTTCGGCGGAACCGGCCCCGCACCAATCACCGCGTATCAGCCGTACCAGCCCTATCAGCCGGCGCCGGGCTACGGCATTCCTTCCTATGGATCGCCCCAAGGGGGAGATCCATTCCTCGCTCCGACCGACGTCCCGCAATACCAGGTTCCGGTGAATCCCTACGGCGGCCCCCTCTGGGCGTTCGGCACCAACGGACCGCAACCCTACCGCTACGGCTGGACCACCCGCGCCGACCACACGTCGATGCCCAGCGCCGATGCCTCGAACGGCCTGGGTGATATCGGGATCAATGCCGTCGACCTTGAAGCCGAATACACCACGCCACTTGGCCCTGCCTGGATCTACTCGTTCACGCAGCAGTTTGGAATGCGGTGGTGGGACGGTCCGACGAGTTCTCGAACCGGTCCCGGGACGCTCACCAACGCGGGTTTCTCCGAGCAGTTCTACCGCATCGGCTGGGACTTCGAAGTCGCGTCGCCCCTCAACGGCCCCTGGAGCTACCAGCTCGCCTTCAATCCGTCGATCAACAGCGACTTCGAACAATCGATCACCCGCGACGCCTGGAACTTCGACGGCCGCGCGATCCTCTTCTACCGCCCCAACCCGCAATTCATGTGGGCCCTCGGCGCCGGCTTCTGGGACCGCGTCAACGACCGCATCATCCCGTATGCGGGCGTCGTCTGGACTCCCGACGACCGCTGGGAATTCCGGCTCGTCTTCCCGGAACCGCGGATCAGTTTTTTTCTCGGCACCCCGCACGGCGTCGCGACGTGGGCCTACGTTCGAGGCGAGTATCACGTCGAAGCCTACGAAACCGAGCTTCAATACCCCTTCGGCGGCGGCTATCGCGAGAAAATGGAAATCAAGGATTGGCGGCTCCTCGTCGGCATCCGCAAGGACACCGGCCGCATCGGCAGCTTTCTCGAAGGGGGCTGGGTCTTCGACCGCGAAGTCGACTTTGCCCACGGAACCCCCGACTTCGACATCAAGGACGGCTTCATCCTCCGCGCCGGGATCCGCTACTGAATCGATCTGTTCTCTCCTTCATTCCATCCCTCTGACTCTCAGTCTTCATCCCCCCATCTCCCCCTGCCCCTATCCCCCCGTCCTCCAATGCCTCCCGTCGCCATCATTCTCGCCGCCGGCAAAAGCACCCGCATGAAGTCCGCGGTGCCGAAGGTCCTTCACGAAATCTTCGGCCGGCCGATGATCGAATACGTCCTCGACGCGACCCGCAAGGCGGGCGTCGAGCGGATTGTCGTCATCGTCGGTCACCAGGCCGACATGGTGAAGTCGGCCCTGTCAGGACACTCCGACATTCGCTTCGCTCTGCAGTCCGAGCAGAAAGGGACCGGGCATGCGGTGCGGATGGCGGCCGAGGCGCTCGCCGATCACGATGGCCCCGCACTCGTCCTGGCGGGCGATACTCCGCTGCTGCAGGCCTCCTCGCTCAGTGGTCTCCTGGAAGCCCAGGCGGGGCGGGGCGCAGCGTGTGTGATTGGAACCGCCGAAACCGAGGCCAACCAGGGGCTGGGCCGCATCGTCCGTGACTCCGCCGGCGAGTTCCTTCGGATCGTCGAGCAGAAGGACGCCACGCCCGAAGAAGCGGCGATCCGCGAGATCAACACTGGCTGCTACGCCTTCGACAGCCGACTCCTGTTTCGGTCGCTCGAGCAGATCCGTCCGAACAACAAGCAGGGCGAATATTACCTCACCGACGTCCCGGCCATTCTCAAATCGACCGGTCGCACGGTCGTCGCTGCTTCGACCTTCACGATGACCGAAGCACTCGGCGTCAACACCCGGGCCCAGTTGGCCGAAGCCCGCGCCGCGATCTCCAAAGTGACGCTTGACCGCCTTATGGCCGAGGGTGTGACGATCATCGACCCCTCCAATACCTCGATCGACCCACGTGTCACCATCGGCGCGGACACCGTGATTCATCCGATGACAGTGATCGAAGGCCCGGTGGTCATCGGCTCGAACTGCCGCATCGGCCCGCTGGCTCACCTGCGTGGCGCTGTTCGAGTCGCCGATGGTGAATCCGTGCATCCGTTCGAGTGCCGCATGGCATAACAAAGGAATCCGGTGACAATGGATTTGTCACAGCGGACCTTGTCAGACACTGATTCCACGCTCCCGCGCCCGTTGCTGGCATTCCGCTGCCTGCTCAGAGAGGACTTCGATTGGAAGCAACTTCAATTCTTCCATGGACGGCACGGGCTCTCCAAGAATGAGATTCAGGATTCGAATGCGCTCAATGAACTGACCCTTCTCCAGGCCCCTTCCAAGCCCTTCTCCAGGCCTTCCTCCAATCCCTCTTCCCTTCCCTGGCCGAATAGCAACTTCTCTCGATTGATCAGGTCGTGCCGGCGCTTGAATTCCAGTTCGTACTGCTCGCGATCCCGTTCGCTCTGCGAAATCATGTCGAGCACCTCCACCGCGTGACGAACTTCCGGAGCGTCCAAACCCTGAGGCAGGTTCATGGAGCGGTCCAAGCTGCGGACCTCCAGGGTGCCATGCGGGATTCGGATCATCTGGACGGAAATTGTTCACGATGCGATGCACTCCGGTCACCAGCTTCACAACATTGAAGTTGATCAGAAGGCCGACTTGCAATTTGAGCAACCTCAGATGCGTCAGTGTTTGAGCTCGGTCGACAGGATGGATCTTATCCTTCGCCTTGCACTCGACGACGACTCGATCATCGACGAGCAGATCCGACTTGAAGTCGCATTCGATGCGCATCTCTTCGTATTGAATGGCAATCGGCTCTTGATGGCGGACTTTCAATCCGATTTTCGTGAGTTCGTAACCAAGGCATCTCTCATAGGTTGATTCCAGCAACCCCGGGCCGAGTGTCTTGTGGACCTTGATTGCGGCTCCGATGATCGCTTCCGTCAACTCATTGACCCCCATGAATACTGTCATTGAATCACCCCTGTTGGTGATAGTGAGCATGCACCAGGCAGGAAAGACTAACGCAGAGGATCGCAGAGGAAAGACGCAGAGAGGGGGAGAGTGAAGATTGGAAGAGAGCGACTTGACAAAACATAGTGCCCAAGAGAAATCGGCATCGTCTCTTCCAATTGACCCTCAACGTGAAGGAACGCTCCGAGCGGTTTGACAGATCTCTCTCATCTCTGCGTCTTCCCTCTGCGATCCTCTGCGTTGATTGCTTTGTTTAGCCGAAAGACGACAGAAAAACCTCCACCACTCGGCTGTTGCGGCAATTCAAGCCGATGTGTGAACGGTATTCGAGCGAGTTCACATCGAACTGTTGCTTCTATGGATTCTGACTCTCCCACTCATCCAATAAGTTTCTAATGCGCGAAGGGTTGGCGGCCGTTTGGTGTGTGCCGCGATCCACAGGCAACGTGGGCGCAATTCCCTTGATTGTCAACCCGGGTGGTGAGCTCCGGCTTCCGGCCGCAGCAGCGGGAAGAAGATCACGTCGCGGATTGTCTGCGTGTTGGTCAGCAGCATGACGAGGCGGTCGATTCCGATGCCCAGCCCCCCCGCCGGCGGCATGCCGACCTTCAGCGCCCGGATGAAGTCGTGATCCATCTTGGCCATCGAGTCCTCTTCCGAGAGACCCGCCAGCTGCGTGCGGAAGAGGTCTTCCTGCAGCCGCGGATCGTTCAGCTCGGTGTAGGCGTTGGCCACTTCCATGCCGGCGATGTAAAGCTCGAATCGTTCGGCGATGTGCGGATCGGACCGCTTCCGCTTGGTGAGCGGGCAGATGCTCGCCGGGTAATCCATGACGAATACCGGTCCCGACAGGACGTGCTCGACGGTCGCCTCGAAGACGTCATTCACCAGTACGTCCGGATGGATCTTCCCTTGCTCGATCAACGGCAGCAGCTCCTCGCCCAGGTGCTTGTGGGCGATCAGGTCGCGGGCCTTCTTCTGCACGGCCGCCGCATCCCGCATGTCACAGCCGGCGTGTTCCAGGAACAGGTCGGCGTACTTCTTCCGTGGCCAGGGCGGTGCGAGGTTGAGCGTCTCAGACCGGCCCCACGGAATGGTCCGCGGCGGCAGCTTGTGGTCGACGAACGCCGCCAGCCTGGGCTCGGTGCGGGTGCGCTGGGCGTCCTTGGTCAGGAGATCATTCGCGGCCGTCACCGTCTCGCGCCGCACCAGCTCGTCGACCCTGAACTCCGTCGGACCGGGGTTGGTGATCTTCACGTAGTCGGATTCGTGAATCCTGTCGAGCGCGTCGACGATGATCGCCTCGGTCAGGTCCATCATCGACTCGTAGTTGCCGTACGCCTGATAGATCTCGATCATCGTGAACTCGGGGTTGTGCGTGGCATCAATCCCCTCGTTCCGGAAAACCCGCCCGATCTCGTAGACGCGCTCGATGCCGCCGACCATCAGTCGCTTGAGGTGCAGCTCGAGGGCGATGCGCAGGTAGAGGTCGATGTCGAGCGTGTTATGGTGCGTGATGAACGGCCGCGCCGCGGCGCCGCCGGCGATCGCATGCAGCACCGGCGTCTCGACTTCATGGAAGCTGCGGGCGCGCAGCGTCTGCCGCACCGAGTCGATGACCGTCGACCGCTTCAAGAGCCGCGCCAGCACGCCGTCGTTGTAAATGAGGTCGACGTACCGCTGCCGCAGCAGCATCTCGGTATCTTTTGCCCCGTGGAACTTCTCCGGCGGCTGGGCGAGCGACTTCGTGAGGACGGTGAAGCTCTGCACGAACACGGTGATCTCGCCGGTCTTCGTGCGGCGGACGGGGCCATCGACGCCGACGAGGTCGCCGAGGTCGACGCATTCGAGCAGCGACCACACCTCTTCCGACACGTCCGCCTTCGACGCCATCAGTTGAATGCGGCCGGTGGCGTCCTGGATGTGGGCGAACTTCAGCTTCCCCTTGTCGTTTTTCAACATCACGCGGCCCGCCACTCGCACCAGGTCCGCATCGACGCCGGTGTCGGCGGGCGCTTTGGCCCGCGCCTCGCGGATCGTGATGTGCCCGTCGAAGCGTTGGCCCCATGGGTCGTGCCCCAGCGCTTCGATCTTCGCGAGCTTTTCGAGGCGGGCCTGTTCGAGACGGTCCGGGGATGCGGGAGCGGGGCTGGGAGCATCAGTCATGGCGGGCGGCGATCCTTCGGGAAACCAGCATCAGACAAGGAGTTCGGAAGGCGAAAGGGCATCGAATCCCGGCGAACTATCTGGGAAGATCGCTGGAAAATCAATGCCATCCGCGGGTTTGGACAACTTCGAGGTTCCTCGGCCCTATCGAGATTGAACCGCGCGGATCGCGCGCGTGCATTCGAAATGCGGTACTCTGCGATCCACGGGCCAGCCCCTCCCACGGGCCTCGTTCCTATTCGATCAAAGGCGACAATTCTCATGACACACGATCCGTCCGCAGGATCGCAGAGAGCCGCACCCTTTTCTCCCGCGGTGCTGGCGACCGTGGGTTTCACCGCGTTCTACATGGCGATTGCTCTTGTCGCTTCAGTCCAGCTTCAAAACAGCGAATTCATCTTCTACTTCGTCGTGATGTGCGTGCTGATCACGGCGGTAGGCCTGCTCCACTGGCGGGTCCGGCTTCCGTTGGGGGCTTTGTGGGGGTTGTCGATCTGGGGGCTGGCCCACATGGCGGGAGGCCTGATGCCCATTCCCGACGCGTGGCCGAGGCTCGGCGAGAAAAGGGTCCTCTATAATCTGTGGCTGATTCCAGATTTGATCAAGTACGACCAACTGGTCCATGCGGCCGGATTCGGGCTCGTCACCTGGATCTGTTGGACTTCGTTGAAGCAGGCGTTCGATCGACGCGGTGTCCCGATTTCACCGACGCTCGGCCTGCTGACGCTTTGCGCCGCGGGCGGAATGGGTTTCGGTGCGGCGAATGAAGTCGTGGAGTTTGTTGCCGTGCTGACGTTGCCTGGGACGAACGTCGGCGGCTATGAGAACACTGGGTGGGACCTCGTGGCCAACCTGGTGGGCTGCGTCATCGCGGCGCTGATGATTGCCGCCGCCGAGCGGCGGTAGCGCGGGCAAGCCCCTTGTCGGACGTTCCGATGGCCCGATACGATGAGTGCGGGCCATGTGATCGGAATTGTTCATCCGACTCCCGCGGGAGCCCTTCATGGATGTCCCGACGACGGTTTCGCTGCATCAGAATCGCCCGCTCCGAGATTTCGTCGTCTACGGCGGAGCAGTGAGCGGCGGCCTGGTGATCGACATGGTGGTGGACTTACTGCTTCCCCAGTATTCCTTCCGCCTGGCGACAACCTACCTGCTCCCCTGCCTGGTGATCTGTGGCCTCGGCCTGCTCCTCCGCGTGAATCGGACATGCACCCCGCGTGCGTCCGTGAGTGCGACATTGCTTGGCGTGCTCTTCGTTGCCGGCGCCGCGGCAACCGACCTGCTCTCGACGGTGTTCGTGAATCCCGATCTGTCGCTGGAAGCGAATCCTTACGTCCGCAAACTGATCGACCACGGACACTCGCTGACGTTCGTCTACGCCCATACCGGTCTGACGCAGGCCGCCAGCGTGCTGTTGCTTTGCGGGCTATGGGTGACGTTCCTGAAGCACCTTCCGGTGCTCATCGAATCGATCGCCGAGTCGCAGCCCGCAGGACGCATCGAATTCCTGAAAGCGGCGACGGGCGGCTCCCACCTGACGCTCCGGCAGTGGCTGGTGCCGCTGCGGATGTCCGAGTTGCCGCTGATGTTTCACTGCCTTTGGCCGCTCGCCGTATCAATCATCTTTGCCGTGAGTCTGCTGCGGTGGTATGTCGCGCTGGAATGGATGGACGTGATCGAGCCGGTCATCCTGTGGCGGGGACTGGTCCTGTTCGTGGGGCTGTCGATGACTTTGGCGTTGTACTTCGCCATTCTGGCGCAGCTGTACCGGCGGCGGATGACGGGCACGTTCAGTTGAGAGTGAGACGCCGCGGCGGAACGCGAAGCGACAGAGACCCCGCCAACCCGCAACCTGCTCCGGCCATTATTTCTTCGTCTGTGCCACAGATTGCCGAAGCTGCTCATCGATCCATGCCGCGGAGAGTTCCGCCGCTCCTTTCGGCGTCGTGTGTCCCTGCGGTTCAACGACCACATGCAGATCGACCAACGCGGGCTGCTTCCGCACGAGCGATTCCTTCGTCACCGCCCGTGCGAACCGAATGGCATGATCGGTGCTGACGCGGTCATCGCGGTCACCGATGATCAGCCAGATCGCCCGGCCCGCGAGTCGCTCGGCCTGCTGCTCAAGCGAGAGCTTCTTGAGGACGGCATTGTCGCCGGCTCCTGCGAATTCTCGCACAACGGTCAGTTCGGTGACTGGAGCATACGCCGCCACGCACCGGACGCGCGGCTCGGCGGCCGCGAAATGAACGGCCGAGAAGCCGCCGCGCGACGTCCCGCACGCAGCCACGCGGTGTGGATCGGTCCAACCCCGCTTCACAAGGTCGTCCAGGACGGCCGTCAAACGGTCCGTCAGCTCTTTCATGAAATCTTCGCCCTTTTCCGCACGCGCTCGCCAGCCGGCAATCCCTTCGGGCTCTCCCTCCTTCTGCTCCTGTCCATGGCACGGGAGGTCGATCGACACGCAGACGTATCCACGCTCGGAGAGCGCGTTCCCCGCCTGCCGGAAGTAAGCACTTCCCAACGTCCCGTCGATCGTGCTTCCCAGGATGAAGAGCGTCGGACTCGGCTTGTCGGGGGGCTTCGGCCAGACTCCGAACCGCACGCCGCCTGCCGTCATCAACACGGTGGGGGCTGCGGATGCATCGGCAGGCGCCGCCCTCTTGGGCGTGTCTTGACCGATGGCCGAACTCGCGGCCGATCCCAGAAGAGCGACAGTCATTCCGAGCGCCAGCTCAAGACTCCGCCGCCGCATGGCATCCATTCCCATTATTGGGCTGGGGCTTCAATTTCCGACTGGGCGTCTTTCCCCGACGCCTGAGCCGACATTTCAACCGTCACTTCGGACATCGGCTTGAAGTCTTCTCGTGACTGTGCGCGGTCCTTGCCGGATCGGACTTCCTTGACCTTCCATTTGGCCAGGCCGAAGGGGACGTTTTCCGATGCCCAGAACTCACCGGTGTTCTCGGTGCGGGTCGTGGGACTTTCGACCGTCATCTGCCCGGTGAATTTCGCAGCCGCCGTGACGCCTGGAATCTTCACCATGGGGTCTTCTTCTCCTTCGCCGGCTTCCAGCTTGCGGTAATACATCAAGGGCGACAGCAGCGGATAGATATTGAGGACATTGGACTCAATCGGCTGCACCGGCTGCTCGCCCAGCTTGCGATACCCCTTCACCACGGGAATGAACGCGACCGGAATGTTGTCTCCATACAAAGTCTTGCCGGAAATCCGAGACTCGGGAATCAGGGCTTTGACGATCCGCGTGCCGACCGGCCCCGCATCGAGCCCTTTCTCGCTCTCCTTTCCGGTGACGACCTTAATTTCAATCCACCGGCAGGGAACGGTTTCGCCGTTGAACTCGGCATTTTCCTTTCCCACCGACTTCACCGTCACATGCCGTAGCCACTGGATCACGAGGTTTCCCTCGGCGGCTTCGGGCCGGATTTCCGTTTGTTGCAGCGTCCCCTCGAAGCGGACCCAGGAACCATCCTCGGGGAGGGACCAGAGAATTCCCTGCGCCTCGGCACCACGAGCGCACAACAGGCTCGCAACGAAAGCCAGACTGAGAATCGCGGTACGCCGCATCGGATGAAACTCCGGCGTTCAACGGTCGAAAAAACCAAGTCCATCGAGTCTCCCACAGCCTCGGGGCAGAGGCAAGAGCCTGCCGGACAAACGGATGCGGGGATTCGGATTCGCCCCGTCAGGCGCGGTGCGACCGGATAACTCCCCGTGAGGTCGATCTCACTGTGCGACAGCCACTGAACATTAGTGTGAATTCCGGGGTTCCATTGTGATTGCCAATCATCCAGCCGTTGCGGTTGGGGACTCGTCTTGATCCGGTCCCGCTGTCGCGTCATTGTCGCTTCAGGATCGTCCAAGTTGATGGGATGAGTCATTTTAGATGCTGCGCCTGATTGTCTGTCGATGTCGCCCAAGCCTCGCTGCCAATGAGCGCGGCCCAAGAATTGCCGCTTTCGGCCCACAACGATCGCGGTGCGCGCAGAGGACGGCAATTGTTGTCGTCTCGATACGACATTTCCCATCACGACCCTCCCGACCGGACGCCGTCTCCGTATTCTGGCTCCCTGACGGGGGATCAGAGTTCTCAACATTGGTTCGCGTCCGGCAGGATGCCGCCACCCTCCTTACCCGCCGTCAGAAGACCCTGCAATGCGCCGACTTCGGAATCCTGTCGTTGCGGCCTTTCCTTCCGATCGAGACGATGGCAGATTCTTCATTTCCGGTCTGCGGGGCTCCGCTCCCATTCCTTCCCCTCACGAAGAGGCTGTCGGCCGATGCTTTCCTGGCTGACTCATATCTTTGAGACGCGAGGGTTTGCCCCCCGCTGGACCTGCGGCACGGGTTGGAGTCAGGAACCGTTCTGGGGTTGGGCGATCATCATTGCCGATCTCCTGATCGCCGCGGCCTATCTCGCAATTCCCCTCGTGCTGGTGTACTTCATCCGCAGGCGGCAAGACCTTCCGTTTCCGCGGATATTCTGGCTGTTCGGGGCCTTCATCCTGGCGTGCGGAGCGACGCACCTCATGGAAGCCATAATCTTCTGGTGGCCGGCGTACCGCTTTTCCGCGGTCTTGAAGATGGCGACCGCGGTGGTTTCGCTGGGAACTGCTTTTTCGCTCCTGACGATTGCTCCCGCGGCCATCTCGCTGCGAAGTCCGCGACAGATGGAGGCGGAAGTCCGGCGCCGCGTGCTCGAATTGGAGCAGCTCACCGCGCAGCTTCGAAGCGAGGTGGCGGCCCGCGAAGTGGCGGAACGGACCCTTCGCGAAAGCGAGGAGCGGCTGCGGATGGCGCTCCGGGCGGGACGGATGGGAACGTGGGACTGGGACCTGCAGGCGAACGAAACGCGGGTCAATTCGACCGAATTCGACCTCTTCAGCATGGAAGGGCGAAATCGGCCCGTCCCCATCGAGTCTTTGTTCAAACAGATTCATCCCGACGACGAGCGCAGAATCCGCGACGCGGTCCGCAAGGCGATCGGCGAGCGGGGCGAATTCCACGAAGAGTTCCGCGTCTTGCGCGGAGAGGAGGAAACTCGCTGGCTTGTCGGCCGGGCTGAAGTTCTGGCCGATTCGAGGAATGTCCCTGTCCGCATGGTGGGGATCAACTATGACGTGACCGACCGCAAGGTCGCGGCCCTTCGGCTCCAGCAGGAGATGTCCGCTCGCAAGACGGCACAACAACAGCTCGAAAGAAGCGAGGGCTGGCTGCGCATGGTCTTGCGGGCCGGCGGAATGGGCACCTGGGACTGGGACATTCGGGGTAAAACGGCTGTATTGGACGCGAAGGAGATTGAGATCCTGGGGCTCGATCTCGAATCCGGCAGGCATCCCGATTCCATCTTTTTTGAACGGGTCCATCCGCAAGACGCCGACCGATTGATGGGAACCCTCAATCAGTGCATCGAAGATCGTTCGGAGTACGACAGCGAGTTCCGAGTCGTTCTGCCCGACGGCGAGACCCGCTGGCTGGCCGGCCGCGGGGCTTTGATCAAAGATTCCGATGGTCGCCCCGCACGGCTTGTCGGTGTCAACTTCAACATCACCGAACGCAAGGAGTTCGAACGCTCGCTCGAAATTGCTCGGCAGCAGGCGAATGCCGCCAATCGCGCCAAAAGCGAGTTTCTGGCCAACATGAGCCACGAAATCAGGACGCCGCTCGCAGCCATTCTGGGCAGTGCCGACGCCCTTTACCCACGAATCGAGCAGGAGGAGCAGCGGGAACTCCTGCGGATGATCCGCAGCCAGGGGGGATTGCTGCTGGGGATCCTCAACGACATCCTCGACCTGTCCAAGATCGAAGCGGGCCGCCTTGAAATTCTTCCCGAGCCGACTTCTGTGAAAGCCGTGGTGGAAGAAGTTCGATCACTCATGAGTCCTCAGGCATCAGAGAAGGGCCTGAATCTGTCGACCGAGTTCGATGGAAAAATCCCGGCCCGCATCCAGACCGACCCTCTGCGTGTGCGGCAGATTCTGCTGAATCTCGTGGGAAATGCCGTCAAATTCACAGACGCGGGGTCCGTCACGATCGGCGTCCGGTGTGAGATTGCCGACGGTCTGGCATACATTGTGCTAAGCGTTCGCGACACCGGGGTCGGTATTCCCCCGGATCAGACCGAGGCGATCTTCGAGGCATTCTCTCAGGGAAATCAGGAGATCACTCGGAAGTACGGCGGAACGGGGCTCGGCCTGACCATCTGCGAGAAGCTGGTGCGGCTTCTCTCTGGCAAGATCTCCGTCCGGAGTGAACTCGGCCGCGGGGCGGAATTTTGTGTCGAACTTCCCGCCGGGGAAGTCTCGACCCTGCAACTGGTCGATCCAAAGGCGTTGACTGAGTCGAATGAGGCGGGCACGGACGGTCCTGAATTCGGGCGACTTCCGATCCGGGTTCTGGTGGTCGAGGACAACCGTGGTCTCCAGATCATGCTCAAGCGGATGCTCGAGAATCACGTCGACCTTGTCGAGCTCGCCAACAATGGAGAAGCGGCCATTTCAGAGATCGCCCGCGCGGCGACTGCCGACGCTCCCTACGATATCGTCCTGATGGATATGCACATGCCGGTGCTCAACGGATTTGACGCCACGCAACGACTTCGAGCCAAAGGATATCACCTCCCGATCGTCGCTCTGACGGCCGGAGCCATGTCCGGAGATCGAGACCGCTGCCTTCAGGCAGGCTGCGACAATTACCTGTCGAAGCCCGTCGACAGGGGGCGCCTGCTCAACCTCCTCGCCGAGTATCACCGCAAGGCAGTAGCCGCAGATTCCCGGGAATGATAGTTTGACCGACATCACGTCTCGCTTCACGACACGACTTGCCCGCCAACACTTTCGAAGTGCGGAATGATTGTCGAGCGGCAACTCCCTTCTGAGCAGCATCGCTGGGCCAGGCGGCTTGATACGTGCCTGGAGCAGACCCAACAACGCCGCGAGGCTTTTCGTACTGTCTAATCGAATCGGATCGATTGCTGATTCGGGCCATTCCATCGCAACAATCGTCCCCGCTGAGGGGCCGACCCGTACAATAAGCATCACGGGTCGTGGAGAGAAAATCCATGTCGAGAGTGCTGGTCATCGATGATGATCGCAGCGTGTTGCACCTGGTCACGCGGGCCCTCCAGGGCGACTCCGTCGAGGTCCGCACCGCGCAGAGCGCGGCCGACGGGTTGAAGGTGGTGAAGGAAGAGGCGCCCGATGTGGTGCTTCTGGATATCTTTCTGCCGCACGTTTCGGGACTTGACGTCTTCAAGCAGATTCAATCGATCGATCGCCGCATCCCGGTGATTTTCATCACGGCCGGTGCGGGGAGCGAGACGGCGATCGAGGCGATGCAGCTCGGCGCTTACGACTATGTTGCCAAGCCGC
>JADZEF010000243.1 GCA_020850695.1 Planctomycetaceae bacterium
CGACGACCTTGCACAGCTCGACGATTTCGTCGGTGGTGGCGAGCGAACCCGGCGGCATCATGAGCTGGCTCGAAAGTCCGAGCGCCCCGTCCTGCATGGCCTCGTCGACCAGCCGCCGCATCTCCGCGACCTGTTCCGCCCGGGGACGCTCAAACGACTGTCCGAGCACGCACTGCCAGATGTTATCCAGTCCGACGTACGACGCCACGTTCGGCGAGATTCCCGCCTTCTCCACGGCATCGAAGTAGCCTGACAACCGCGTCCATTGAACGGTTTCGCCGGCAAGCGTCACGCGCTTGGGAGGCAGCTTCCCCTGATACGGTCCCGCCGAGCCTCCTTCGCCCAGGATCTCGGTCGTCACTCCCTGGCGGATCTTGCTTTCCCCGTTGCCATCCTCCAGCAGCAACAGATCCGAATGGGAATGCATGTCGATGAAGCCGGGGGAGACGATGCGGCCCTTCGCATCGATCTCCCGCTTCCCCGCACCGGGTACCCGTCCGACCATGACGACGCGGTCCCCCTGGATGGCGACATCGCCGCGGAACCAGGGGTTGCCCGTTCCATCCACGATCCGCCCGTTCCGAACGATCAGATCGTGCTCCGGCTCAGCGGCCTGGCCGATCGCCCCGAGCGCGAGCGAACTGATCAGCCACGTGGAAAGGAATGCCGCCGGAAATTTCGAGCGCTGCATGGGAATCTCGACCAGGCCTTGAGCGTCCGTCAATCGCTCGCTGGACGCGGCGCGGACAGGATGGAGACAAAGCGGCGGCGTCCCTGACTCCAGCGCAGCAGGGGTTGACCGCCACTTGAAAGAACGATTCGATGCGGCCGCCGAATGCGGCTTGGTTCCCCGTTGCCGGAATGAGCGGGAGTTGCAGGCTCATGCGTGGAGGGATCGGATCGACGACACGGGAGATTCAGTTCTCCTCAGGAGACATCGCGAATGGCATCGTATTCCGATATCGCCGTGTTTCCCATCGGCAGATGGCGTGTTCATCCGACCTCTCTGGGAAATGCGGCACGAGGGGCCTCCATGCCGCCACGCCGACGGTGACAAGCCTCGCGGCGAGCGGAAGGACGAACCTTCGTTCCGGCAGCATGGGACTGACAGCGTTGAAGGTGTTTCGTAGTACGAACGTCCAGAATATTTGCGTCTTGCGAAGATTTCCTTTGCGGCATTGTCTTTTCGGATGGGATGGAGATGCTGCTGACACTCGCTCAGCTCTGGCGTTTTCTCTGCGTGCATTCCTTTGCGAACTTTGCGCCATTGCGTCAGATGCCTTTGCGTTGGTTGCGGCTCTGCCGCGCTGGAAGAGGCCCCGAGTCTCGGCGCGGCAGAAACCCGGCCGCCTTCCTGCGGCGGTTGCACACCGGCACTCCGTGACGAAGCCTTACAGCACTTCAGGCCAAAGCCCCGTCGGTGTCGCGATGCCGCGGTGTCCGCACACGCACCATCTCATCCGAGTCCCTGCAGCGAATGTCGTCACGGCGTTATGATGCAACGCCGTTGGACTGCGAGCGTTTCTGTCGTGCCGTTGGAGGGTTCTGTGTTCTCGGATTCTCACACGCCCCGTGCCTCGTTCAGCCTGTGCCTCTTTCTCTCCCTCGGTCTTCCGGCGACCGCCATGGCAGCCGACGACCTGCGTGTCCTTCCGGCGAGAGACTCCTCGGTCCGACTTCCCTCGACCCTCTACGCCCATCTTGAACGCCAGGCGATCGCGGCGCTCGACCGGCGGCGGGACGAGTACGAGAAGGTGAAGACGCCGGAGGATGTCGCCGCATGGCAGAAGGCGCGGCGTGAAATGTTCCTGAAGACGCTCGGCGGATTCCCCGAGCGCACTCCGCTGAACGCGAAAGTCACGGGCACCATTCCAGGCGACGGTTACCGAATCGAGAACGTCCTGTTCGAGAGCCGGCCCGGGCATCACGTCACGGGCAATCTCTATCTGCCGGCGACGAAGCCCCCTTATCCCGGAGTGATTGTCCCCTGCGGGCACAGCTTCAACGGGAAGGCCGCGGACGGGTATCAGCGCGTCAGCATGCTGCTGGCCCGCAATGGCATCGCCGCCTTCTGCTACGACCCCATCGGCCAGGGGGAGCGATATCAGGCTTTCGCCCCCGACGGCACGCCGCTGGGGGGCAATTACATGGGCGGCCCAGGCAGCGTCCGCCAGCTTAAAGCGATTCCCGGCAACCCGCGGTTCGACCCCGTCGAAGAGCACACGCTGATGGGGATCGGCTCGATCCTCGTCGGGACGAACACCGCACAATACCGCATCTATGACGGGATGCGAGCCATCGACTACCTCGCCAGCCGGCCCGAGATCGATCCGAAGCGGATCGGCTGCACGGGGAACTCGGGCGGAGGCACGCTCACCGCCTATCTGATGGCGCTCGACGATCGCATCGCGTGTGCCGCACCGACATGCTCTCTGACGTCGTACCGCCGGCTGCTGGCGACGTCCGGCCCGCAGGACGCCGAGCAGAACCTCTTCGGGCAGATCGCCGACGGACTCGACGAAGCCGATTACGTTCTTCTCCGCACGCCGAAACCGACTCTGCTCTGTGCCGGCACGCGCGACGCGACGTTCGACATCGCCGGAACCTGGGACGTCTACCGCGAGGGAAAGCGGTTTTTCTCGCGGCTGGGTTATCCCGAACGGATCGACCTGTGCGAGGCGGATGAACCGCACGGCTTCACGAAGCCGCTCCGCGTTGGTGCCGTGCGCTGGATGCGGCGCTGGCTGCTCAACCAGGACGATGCCGTCACCGAGCCCGAACTTCCCGTCCGTCCGGCCTCCGAATTGCAATGCACCACGGATGGGCAGGTGATGCGGACTAAGGGTGAGCGAAGCGTGTTCGACCTGAACCGGGACCGCGAAGCCGACCTCGCGCCGAAACGGGCCGCATTCTGGAAGGAGACGCCGCGCGAGGACGCCCTCGCGGCGGTGCGGCGCCTGGCGCGCATCCGGCGGCTCACAGAACTTCCCGTTCCGGGCCGACGAGTGATTGCGACCCTGGAACGCTCCGGTTACCGGATCGAAAAGACGCTCTACGAACTGGAGCCGACACTGGCTCTTCCGGCGCTCGACTTCCGGCCGGAGAAACCGACGGGACGGATTGTGCTCCAAGTGCACTCGTCCGGCAAACAGGCCGGCGCCGAAGCCGGCGGTCCGATCGAGCGGCTCGTACGCGAGGGAACCCGCGTGGTGGCGGTTGACCTCCCCGGGCTGGGAGAACTCGACGTCCGCCACCCGCGCGACTGGGGGCGCGAGCTGTTCGGCCCCAACACGCAGGAGTTCTTCGTCGCCTATCTCCTCGGCGGGTCGCTCGTGAGCCTCCGCACGGAATCCCTCTTCGCCGTCGCACGATCCCTTCAGAGGGAGATGCCGGCGGACGGAAAGGGGAGTCTGGAACTCGTTGCCGACGGAACGGCCGCCGGACTCCCGGCGCTGCATGCGGCCGCGCTCGAACCGTCCACCTTCACCCGGCTGACTCTGCGCCGCAGCCTCGACTCCTGGAGCCGGTTGCTCGATGAAGCGACGGCCGGACGCCAGTTGACGAATACCGTGCATGCGGCCCTGACACTCTACGATCTGCCCGATCTGCTGGGGACGTTGAACCCTGGCCACGTCGCCATCGAGGAGCCGGTGGACGCCCTCGACAATCCGATCCGCAAGCCTTGAGAACACGGCGACGGTCGATGAGTGCTTCGTCTCGACGGAATCTGCGACCGCCTGACGACGTAGTGACGCGGCGAGACTGGCTTGCAGTCCCGGCCCGCCGGCGCTTCCTCCTCTACTCGAAGGCGGTCAAGGTCTTTGTGGAGTGCTTCCCATGAGTCCACGCACACGATCGCTCGTCGCGCTGCTGCTCGGCTGCGGGCTTCTGTCTTCGGCCGCTGCAGTAGCGGCTCCGCCCGACACGGCCACTCCGGCCCCGTCCGCGAAGACGCAGAAAGCCGACTTGGCGCTGCTTGGCGCGAAGGTCGTCACGCTGGACGCCAAAGAGAGAACGGCCAGCGCTATTGCGGTGCGGGACGGAAAGATCATCGCGGTCGGCACGGATCAGGAAATCGAGCCACTGATCGGCGGGAGCACCGAGGTCCTGCGTCTCGAAGGAAAGACGGTGGTCCCCGGCTTCATTGAGTCGCACTGCCACGCCGTGGGCGTCGCGCGCGGGGCTCTCGACGAGACCTACGCCGAGCTGACGAGCATCGCCGAAATGCAGGACTGGATCCGCCGCCGCGCCCGCGAGCTTCCCGCCGGCCGATGGATCGAGGTGCCGCGGAACGAGATCACGCGGCTGAAGGAGCGCCGATTCCCGACGCCGGCCGAGCTCGACGCCGCCTGCACCACGCACCCGGTCCTGTACAACTCGGTTTCCAACAAGTGGGTGCTGAACTCGCTCGGTTTCGAGCGGCTCGGCGTGATGGCCCCCGCAGGGAAGCTTCCCGATGGCGAATTGCTGCGAGCTGCGGACGGCAAGCCGTTGCTCGTCCGCGGGGGAACGAAGACGATCCGCGCCCTGATTCCCGCGGCGCCGCAGCATCCGCGGGACGAGGTCCTATCTTCGCTTGCCGAAGTCCTCGAGCGGTACAACTCGGTCGGCATCACCAGCATCTTCGAGCGGGCCACCGATCCGCAGAACCTCGAGCTGTTCCGCGAACTTCAGGAGAAAGGCCGGCTCACGACGCGCGTCACCGGCACGTTCCGATTCTCGGCCAAGTCGGCCGAAGCGGTCGAGAAGTATGTCGCCGGCCTGAACCTCAAGCCGGGCGAGGGGGACGAATGGGTCAAGGCGGGACCGCTCAAGATCACCGTTGACGGCGGCATCCACTGGGGAACGACGCGGCTGACCGAGCCCTACGGCCCGAAGCGGATCGCGTTCTACCGGCTCACCGATCCCGAGTACCGCGGCGAGCAGTTCTACACGGTCGCCGAGATGCAGACGATCTTCGCGACCGCCCAGCGTCTCGGATGGCAGATGAGCTGCCATGTCACGGGGGATGAAGGGACGTTGCGGGTGCTGGAAGCGCTCAGTCGCGTCGCAGCCGACGCGCCGGAAGTGAAGCAGCGGCGTTTTACGCTGATCCACGCTTACTTCCCCTCCCCCGAAATCCTCCGGCAGTGTGCCGATCTCGGCGTCTGCGTCGATACACAGGGCTACCTCTACTACAAGGACGCCGATGTGCTCGCGGACATCTACGGCACGCAATGGGCCGAGCGGTTCATCGGGCTTGGAGACTGGGTGCGCGCCGGCATTCCGGTGGCACTCAATTCAGACCATATGATCGGGCTCGATCCCGATCACGCGATGAACTCGTTCAACCCGCTGCTGATGCTGTCGATCGCCGTCACGCGGAAGACGCTTGGCGGCGGGATCCATGGCGAACGTCAGAAGCTCAACCGGCTCGACGCGCTGCGGACGGTCACTCTCTGGCCCGCACGGCTCAGCTTCGACGAGGACCGGCTCGGGTCGATCGAACCGGGAAAGCTGGCTGACCTCGCGGTGCTCGACGGCGATTATCTGACCTGCCCCGAGGAGCAGATCGCCCGGCTGAGAGTCGAGCGGACGATCGTCGGCGGACGGACGGTCTACAAGCGCTGAATTGCCTCTATCGTCCTGCCCCTGAGACCGGCATCCCCCTGCCACAGCCGTCGGGACCTCTATTTCTCTTCCGGGAAAAACGGGAACAGCCGTCGCATTTCTTCGGCGTTCGGACGGCTGCCGTATTCGCAGATCTCGAACGTCTCGGCGAATCGGACGGCCTTACCTTTCTCCTCTCCGTAGCGGCGGATCAGAACGTCTCGAAACCGGTTGGCCTCGGCCGACTGCCGGGCGGACCACTTCGCCTTAAGCCAGATCTTGCGCGCCGCGGCGTCCGTGGCGGGCGGAACGCTGCGCAGGTGCTCTTCGCTGCCGTTCGCCCCGCCCTCGTAGGCCTGAGACGTCAGCTCGTGAATCGCATCGAGCTTCGTGTCGAAGACATCATCCACCGACACGGCGATGTCGGCCTGAAAGGGATACGGCCTCTGGAATCCGTCACTCGAGTAAAGGAACACAGGGTTCTTCTTGAGAGGCGGCACATCCGGGCAGAAGAACGGGACCGTCACCATGAACGCCGCGTCCTGAACCAGCACTCCGACGTAACGGTGATCGGGATGATAGTCCCACGGGCGATGCGCGATGACGATGTCCGCGTTCCATTCGCGGATCAGTGTCGTGATGAGTTTGCGGTTCTCCAGCGTCGGCAGCAGTTCGCCATCATGAATGTCGAGAACCTGCGAAGTGACGCCGAGCTTTTTCGCCGCGGTCTTGACCTCGGCGGTGCGGCGCTGGGCAAGGGGCCCGCCAGCCATCTGCCAGTGTCCGATATCGCCGTTCGTGACCGAGACCAGTTTCACGTGATGCCCGAGCCTGGCCCATTTCGCCGCCGTCCCCCCCGCCTTGTATTCGGCGTCGTCGGGATGGGCTCCGAAGACAATGATTCGGACCTTCCCGTCCTCCGCAGCCGGCTCATCGGCGAAAACCGGCGCCGGCAGCATGGCGACAAGGACAATCAGGAGCTTTGCAGGAACGCGCATCAGAAGCCCTCGTGAGGAATATTCAGACCAGGAATGTCGGAAAACGAACTTCCGTTGGAGTGGACTCGTCTCAGCGAACCGCAGCCTGCGACCTCAGACGGCTGAGAGGAAATCGTTGCTGGAGCACCACGCCCCCTTTTTCGTCACGGACCTGGAGACGCACGATCGGATCGGGCTGGTCCCAGTCGACATGAACGGCTCCGGAGTTTGTGTCGAAGTACGTCAGCCCCACGCGATAGGAGTTGATTTCGTTGGCGAAGCGGATGCCCGCCTTCGTGATATTGCCGCTGGGCGTATTGAGGCTGCTGCTGGTGACATCGTAGAGCGGATATCCGATTCCCAGCGGATGGTCGACGGGTAGCCGCGCGATTTCCGCGAGGTGCCGGTCGCCGCTGAGAATGACCACGCCCTGCGCTTTGGTGTCCCGGATGACTTGGAAAAGCCGCTCGCGTTCCCGCGGGAAGTTACCCCACATCTCGGAGCCGTGCTCGTCGGCGATGACCTGCACCCCAGACCCGATCAGCCGCAGCTCGGCGGGAACCCGAAGCTGCTTCTCGAGCCAGCTCCACTGCGCTTCCCCGAGGACCGTGGCGTCCGGGTCGGTGTTCGGAGCATACTTGCCGCGGTAGCCGTCTCCGGGCTCTCCCGGCTGAAAGCCGGTCTTCAGAGGACTGCGAAAATAGCGGGCATCAAGCAGGATCACCTGCACCCGCTTCCCCTCGGGCCCGAAGACCCGTGCCGAGTAGACTCCCTCCTGCCGGCGCCGCGGGTCGTCCGTGGGCACGCCGAAGAAGTCGAGGAAAATCTGCTGCGATTCACGCTTCTTCGAATACTCGGCTCCGGCGTCGTTCGCCCCGTAATCGTGGTCGTCCCACGTGCCGATCACCGGACAGACCTGCTTCAACGCCCGGAAGCCGGGCTGTGCATCGAGCTGCCCGTACTTGGCGCGCAGCACGTCCATGTCCGCGGTGTCTCCGTAGATATTGTCTCCCAGGAAGACGAAGAGCTGAGGCCGTGTCTCGGCGATGGCGTCCCAGATCGGCTGCGGGCGATCCTGCCGCGCACACGACCCAAAGCTGATTCGTGAAAGCGCTGGCTCCTCCGCAGAAGCGACGGCGGTAAAGAGGAACAGACCGGCGAGTGACAACAAGCGCATAGGGGCCCCGAGGGTGAGAGTTGGCCACGCCGCAGATCACGTGCGGCGCGGGGCAGATGCCGAGTGTACTCCGAGGACGATACGGGGCCAGCAGAGCGGGGGTGATTATTTCATCGAACGCCTGCCCGGTCGTTCCCGGTCGGGGACTTCTTTTCGCTGCGGCATCGTCGAACCGTTCGTCATGCGGCCGGCGATGACGGCGAGCGATCCCCTCGCACTCCCGTTCCTTCTCTGTCGGAACTTCCGCCATTCCACGCGAGTTGCGGGCGTGCGGGTTCTCATCCGCCGGATCCGTCCAGTGTCACACTCCTCCCTGGTCGCTGCGTGGCGGGAGCCTCTCCTCATCTGATACGCTTGCTCGATGCTTCCTTGCTGCGGACCGCATCACCCGCATCGGCGGCGGTCGCTGACTCCAGGAAGTCTTCGTTGAGGCCGCGACATGATCCCCGTTTCGAGCCTTCCTCTGGCGACAAATCTTGCCCGGCGACGCGTCCTGTCGAGCGTCGCCGCGGGTGTGCTGGGTATCGGACTCTCCGACCTCTCGGCGCTCCAGGCCGTTGCCTCCGGTTCGAGAACCCGAGCGAGGAAGGCCCGGAGCGTGCTCGTCCTCTATGAGGAAGGGGGCATCAGCCAGATGGATACGTGGGACCCGAAACCCGAGGCTCCCGTCGACCATCGCAGTCCCTATGAGCCAATTGATACGAGCGTTCCCGGAATTCAGTTCACCTCGTTGATGCCGCAGATCGCCCGGCATGCCGACAAACTCTCCGTCGTGCGATCGATGACGACGACGCGCGTCGCTGGACACATCGAGGGGTGCCTCGAGTTCCTCAAGGGGTATCGGTTCGATTCACCGGCCTTTCAGGGAACCGGACTGAACTCGCACCGCTTTCCCGACATCGGCTCGATCGTGACCGATCAACTCGGGACCGAGTGCCCGGAGCTTCCCGGATACATCTTCTGTCCCGGCGCGAACCTCCCGAACTTCGTCAACAACGCGGGCTTTCTGCACCGCAGCCGGGCCGCCTGGAAGCTGGGGACGCGGAGCCTGGGCGAGAACGTCGCGGCTTCCGGTTGGCGGGTCAAGTCGCTTGATCCGCAGCCGGGGCTCGATCCGAATCGGATGTCGGCGCGGATGGACCTCCTGCGCACGCTCGATGCTTCGCCGACGGCGGCAGAGCGGACGGCCGAAGCCTTCGCGCGGAACTACCTGCATGCGCTCGGACTCCTCACGAGCCCGCGCGTGCAGCAGGCGCTCTCGTTCGATCGCGATTCGCCGGGGGTGCTCGACCGTTACGGGCGGGACCATCGAGGGATGTGCTACCTGATGGGACGCAAGCTGATCGAATCGGGGGTCCGGTTCGTCACGGTCACCGTGATCCAGCCGTCGGACCTGGTCGGCCGGCCGAATAATGGTGAGCCGAACGGAGCGTTCCTCAACTGGGACCACCACGAAGGAATCTACCGGAACGGACCGTGCGGCGGACCGCAGTCGATGAACAACGGCGAGCGCTATGGGCTGCCGCATCCGGTGATGATGCCAAGCCTCGACCGCTCGTTCAGCGCGTTGCTCGAGGACATGCAGCAGCGCGGCCTTCTGGAGGAGACGCTGGTCTGTCTGGTGACGGAAATGGGTCGCACGCCTCGGATCAACAAGTGGGGTGGGCGCGATCACTGGGCGCGGGCCATGTCGATCGCATTCGCCGGGGCTGGCGTGCCGGGAGGCCAGGTGATTGGCCAGACCGATCGCGAGGCGGCCGACGTCCTCGATCGCCGGTACACCCCCTGCGACTATGCGGAGACCCTCTACCGCAAGCTGGGCATCGACACCGAGCAGCGTCTGAAGATGCCCGACGGCCGCCCGATCGACTTCAGCGAGGGTGGCCACGCGATCTCCGAGCTGTTCTAAGGCAGAGGCTCGGCGAGACCATCCGTTTTCGGAACCGCGCGTGCGAAATCGCTTCGCCAAACCACCGACGCGCATTGAAATCGCGATGTTTTATGACATGCGCGAGGCGGCGGGACTTGGCGCGAAAGCCCCTATCATTGCAGGCACTCCCATGGCGGAGCTCTCCCCGTAAACGACCCCTTTCAAAAACGCGCGAGGTGTCGTCGCCCCTTCCCCTGCCTTCCTTCGCTTGAGGAGCAGATTGGCATAGAGGGCCGCTCCCTGAGACACCGCCAGATCGGGCGAGAGGGAGCGATCGACCGGAATCCCCTGGCACGGGGCCTGGAGCATGGCTGCCACCTGCGGCATGCTCCGCTTCTGCGATGACTTCCGATTGTCGGCTGCGTCCATTCATGGCGCTGTTCAACCATTGCGCTGTTTAACGGTAATCCAGTGAAGCCGCAGGCGAGGCCGCGAGACCGTTCTCGCGGTCGGCGTGTATCGTGGCCCGGCGTTTGCTGGTTCGATAAGAAAATCCGTTCACAAGGATCGGCAGATGTGGCGAAATATGCTCAAAGTGGCAGCCGCCACCGCGGCTTTCGGCGTCGTGCACAGCCTTCTGGCCAGCCGAGCCGCCAAGAGGGCCGTGCAGGAGACATTCGGAGAACGGAACCGAAACGGTCTTTACCGGGTCATTTTCATCGGTCAATCGTTCGCCACGCTGGCGATTCTGGCCGCATACATCCGGCGGCATCCGAGTCGTGAGCTCTACCGAGTGGAAGGCCCGCTCGCCTGGCTGATGCACGCGGTCCATGGCGGTGCGCTGGTCTATGCCACAGCGGCTGCGGCGCAGGTTGGCATCCGCCGGATCACTGGGATCGAAAGTCTCGCGGCCTGGTCGGGAGACGGCGTGGTTCCGAAGGAACCCGAGGCCCAGGGACCGGCGCTTGATGAGGAAGGAAGCCGGCATCCTGCAGGTCCATTCCGGTTCAGCCGCCATCCGCTCAACCTGGCGCCCATACCCCTCCTTTGGCTGTGGCCGCGGATGACGACAAGTCTCCTGGCCTTCAACGTCGTGGCAACAGCGTATCTGGTCGCGGGCTCTCTTCACGAGGAACAGCGTCTGCGAGCCGAATATGGGCGGCGCTACGACGAATACCGGGAGAGTGGCGTCCCCTACTTCATGCCTGGCTTTCCTGCAACCGCGCTGCGAGCGCCTCACTCAATAAAAGAATAGGCCCACTTCGGAAGCCGCTGCCCGTCACATCAGCCGCAGCGGTCACGTCAAGGCCCGTCATGTCACAAGGTTCTCTCCGTTTCCCCGTCGCGGTGTCCAATGCGCGGCGATATGCATCAGCCCCTGTTTGGGCGCGACGCATCGCCCTCCTTGTGTTGCTCGTTTCCGTCGTGGCCATTGCCAGATCTCTGCCAGTCGGGGAAGCCGCGCTCCGACTCAAGTCCTGGTCGCAAAGCCTCGGTTGGGCCGCACCACCGGTTTACCTCGGTGTGTTCCTGGCCCTGACAGTTCTGTCTCTTCCCACGTGGCCCATGCCCTTCCTGGCCGGGGCATTGTTCGGAACCGTGTGGGGAACTGGGATTACCGTGCTCTCCATCGCCCTTGCTGCATCGGCCACGTTCGGGCTCGCTCGTCTGTTGCGACAGACCTGGATCCGCGACTGGCTGGAGCGATCACCGCGATTGAGGGTTGTCGAAGAGTCGGTGAAAGCGGGGAAATGGAAAGTGGTGGCCGCCATACGCCTGTCGCATCTGCTTCCGTTCGGGCTTCAGAACTATGCTCTCGGTCTCACGTCGATTCCTTTCTGGACCTTCCTGATTCCGACAAGCCTGGTCACCCTGCCCGGAACGTTGCTTCAGGCCCACGTTGGCGAATTGGGGCTTCTGAGCGTTGGAGAATGGCGGGAGAGGCATGCACCCAATGGATTCGATTGGGTCTTGCGCCTCGGCGGGCTGGCCCTGATCGCCATTGCGGTCGGATATCTCGGATTCATGATCCGATCGGTCATTCGAACCTCCGTGCCGCAGGAAGTGACCGATGCGACGCAACGGAGGAAATCGTCCTGGGGCTGGGTCGATACGATCCTCGTGATCGCTGCCGCGGTCATGGCCGGGTTGGCTATCTGGAGGACGTCGGCCCCGGATGAAAGCGTCCGATCGGTGTCACAATCGCGGGATTCGCAGGAAGCCCGGAAGGACCCTCTGGCCGATGCCAGTCTCTCCAATGCTTCCACGGTCGTTCATTCCGTCGTTAGTTGTACGTCGACATACAGCGGGAGATGGTCGGACGCCGCGGAAGAGAGTTGAGTCCGCAATACATCAGCTCTCAGTACGGAGAGGCCAGGGCTCACAAAGACATGGTCAATCCGCGCGAGCGGGAGCGGGCTGAACCAGGTCCGCCGGGGGCGCCGGAGCCGATTTTCCTGTTGCACGTCGCGCAGCCTTGCCGTGAGTTGCTTGTAGACAGGCGATCGTGGCGACGCATTGAAATCTCCGCACAGGATCACCGGCCCCTGGCAGCGTGGATCGTCGAGCCAATCGGTGCCCAAGATCGCGTCGACCTGCCGTAAACGCTCGGTCGACGACAAACCCAGATGGGTGTTAATCACATTGACCTCGTTCCCCGCGACATCTACCTTGACCCACAAGGCGCTGCGGGGTTCTTGAGCTGTCCAGGACGAAGGGAGTGTGCCGGACCGGACGATCTTCAGTGGAAACCGGCTGAGTATGGCGTTCCCGTATTTTTCGTCGGCCACGTTGAACGAGGAATGAAAGCAGAGATTCATTTCGAGGGCCCGGGCAATCATTTCAGCTTGATCCATCCTGCCCGATCGCTTTCGGAAGACGTCCACTTCCTGCAATGCGACGATGTCCGGCGACAGCGTCGCCAGGACGCGCGCGATCCGATTTGGCGAAAGCCGACCGTCCAGTCCCAGGCAAGTATGGATGTTGTAGGAGACAACCCGAATCGTTTTCGTCACGCTATCGTCGCGCGGTTCTCGTTCGTGAATCTCCTTTCCCACCGTCGAGCGGGCCATCTCTCGCAGCACTGACGGTCGAAGAGCCTTTCCGCGCGGCGGCTTCGGAGCGTCCGGTGGAAGCAGTACAAAGCCACTGTTTTCCACCGGACCCGGTCCGCCGTGTGCCCCGTGCTCGGTGACGAACGAGATTGGGAGCCCCTCGCGTCTCCACCCCGAGATGACGAAGTCTCCACCGTCCGGATGCGATGCGAGCTTCGCCAGATCATTCGCCGCGTCACTCAGGTGCGGGTGCTCTGAACTCAGCACGCGGTCGGCCTCAGCCGGCATCTCGAAGCGTCCGTCGCGGGTCCAGGCCGACACCCGGTGCCCCACCCGGGCCACAACCAGCGGAATTTCGGCTTCGGTCGTCAGCCGCACGGCCAGACCCTCGACCTGCTCACGGGTGATCCGCTCAGGCCAGTGGATGTAGCCGAGCGGCCCGATGGCGACGACGGCCGGACGGTCGTGCGGCGGATCCCCCCCCAGAAGGTTCGAGGGCGCATCCGTGCCTTGCTTCTTGCGAAACCATCCTGCGCGCGCACTTACGGACCTCGTTTCTCGTGGACGTCCCGCCTGTGCCGCGCCCGATCCCTGTGACGCTCCGCTGCGATAGACCTCCGCGACGGCGTCCTGCACCGTCCGCCCGAACACCCGATCGAACGGAACGGTCGTCTCCTGACCATGATCCGAGAAGACCCACACGCGATAATCCCGCCGGCGGGACGCATGCGCCGCATTCCAGATCCGTCTCAGCGAGCGATCGATGTCCCGCAATGAAAAGTGCGCGAATGCCGACGCCGGTCCACGTCGATGAGCCTGTTCGTCATACCCCAGAAAATTGGCATGAATGGCCGGCAGCCCACGGATCGCATCCGCTTCCGCTCCGATGGTCACCAGTTCCCGCAACACGACCGAAACGATGACACGCCGCGGAATGTAGTAGAGTTCCTGCTTGAACTCCGCCCGGGCGATCCGCCCCTGCGTCGCGTCGTAGCAGGCGACCGCCAGCTCGACCAGAGACAGCCCGACGATCCGGATCATGGCGACGATGTTGAGGAGGAAGATCGCTACCTTCTTCCATGTCGCAAGGTGGCTGAATGATTCCCATCCGAGGTTCGACGGACAGAACTGCGCTTCCGCCGCGCCCCCCGAATAGATCGTGCAGTAGGCGCTCCCCCCTTCCAGCAGTCCCTCTCCCTGTCGCCGCAGCTCCTCCTGGATCGTCGACGCCACCGCGGGCTGGAACATCTGCACGATCTGACCGGTGCGATGATCGAGGAAACCGAAAGCCGGAACGACTTGCGGAACTCCGTAGAGCAGTTCGCCCAGCACCGCAGGAGTGGTGGCCGGCAACCCTGAGTAGAACGTGTGCGTGCAATAATGTTCGCGCTGAATGAGCCGCTTGAGGAACGGCAGCTTCCCCGAGCGCAGGGCCCGCTCCATCTCGCGCCGCGAGAGCCCATCGATCTGCAGCAGGATCAGTCCCGGTTCTTCGCTAGTCCCTCGCGAGACCGGCAGGCCCAGCAGACGAACGGTCCATTCGCGCCGGCTGAACCAGCGCAGCAATCGTCGCCACACAGCAAATATGTGACGCAACCCTGGCACTCGTGAGGGATGCACGAGGTCGGTGAAAGACTCGGGCTCGGCCGATGCTTTGGATGTCATGCATGCATTCTAGGACGACGCCAACAGAAGGGCAGGGAGTGCAACGGGGTGATTTCGACAATTCACTCGAAGCGATTACCACCGCGCAGGTGAGCTTCAGCATTGGAGTGTTTCTCAGCCTTACCACAATCCGATCCGCAGAACCGCGTTCCGTGCGAGTTCGGCGGTGCCGGACGTGCGCCCGCACTGATGAGTCCACATTGCGGACGACTGTTCGCCCATCACAGGCGCAACCCCCCCCGCGTGTACCAGCACTTCGACACGGGTGTCACGGTAGTCGCCCGGTCGAGCGCCATGATCAGCGCGACAATCCCGTCGATCCGCTCGCGACTCCGCTCATTTGAGGGCTTCCAGTTGTCGGCGGCGTGGATCTCGCTGGCACGGATGAGGGCCACGAACTCCCGGTGACCGAACAGGATGGCCCACACGCAGGCGCATTCGGCAATCGTGGTCTTGCCGCTCCCGCGAGGCATGGCGAGCGCGAACAATCCTCCTTCGAGAACCGCCGGCTCGATCTTGCGGATGACCTTCAGATGGTCCCGAGACCATGGGAGGTGGAAGGTCTGCGGGAAATTTGTCTCGCAGAAGGACTGGAAGCTCGAAACCGCTCTCGCTTTCCGTTCCGGGTCCGCCACCGCCGGCAGGTCGCCGATGTCCAGACCGGACAGGGACAAAGGGTGCGGAGTCGCGGTTCGCAAAGACGGACCGCGGACGGTTCACCGCGAACGGCAAAGCGGAAGCCGCCCCATCGGAAGCGCCCACCGAGCCCGCCGCCAAGAAGGCCCGCAAGGGGGGGAGCAAGAAAGCCAGCGAGTGATTGATGGACCTCCTCGTGCAGGTTCATCGTGCGGACCTGCTCGGCCGTCAGCGCGGCCTTGATGATCCGGAGCTGGTCCGGGGCGACGTTGAAGTCATCTCGCAGGGAGACGCCGAAACTCCCGGGGATGTCGGCGCCTTCAGGGTCATGGTCGCTTACCACGATGACCTCGAGCCGTTCCCGACCGCTCTGGCGGAAGCGATCGACCATGTCCGTACGAGGGCGCAACGAGGAATAGCCTCGGCCACTGCTCATTGGAACGGTGTACTTGCCGGTCACCCCCCTGAGCTGGCTCGCGATCGTGTTTTTCTCGACGAGTAATTCGAGCCAGATGTACTGGCTCTGCATCAGATTTCGCCAATAGCCCATGAGGAACTGGTCGCACTCACGGCGGACGAAGTCCCCGACAGCGGTGCGTGTCCCAGATGACGACCGGGCGCGTTTCATCGGCAATCGATTCGAATGGAATCGAGCCATCGAGCCGAAGCCGCGTCAGCATATTGGTGACGTCGTCGTTAAATGCCTCGCTGTTCTCGAACTTGAGGCGAGTGCGGTCGTTCCGCACCAGTCCCTTGATGTTGAGAAGCCGGTAGAACACCGCCCGGTCGCTGAGGGGCCAGTTCCGCTGCTCGTCCATGACGGCTTTGACCATTGCCGCGCGAAGCTGCAGCTTGTCGCGGATGGCCGAACGACGCCGGCGTTTCCCGAGGTCCACGCCTTCCGCATCCACGGAGGCTGCGCTCCTTCGAAACCGGCGGACCTGGCAGCAGGAGTCGTCTGCCATCAGGACGACCTCTTCGCGAAGTTGCTCGGCCGTGTTCTTCACCCGCTGCCGGTTGAAGCTGGCCAGCAGCCGGAGGAACTCGTCCGCATCCCGGTCGTACGACACATCGGCGCGGATCCGGACGGGAATGCGTTCGAGACTGAGGTGACGCGAGGCGGCATGCCTGCGGTGCCCGGACAGGATTTAGCCGTCCGAGCTCACAACAATCGGTTCGAGAATCCCGTGCTCGCGGATGCTCTGGACGAGCGCGAGGAAGGACGGCTCCGATTCATCGACCGGATCGTAGAGCTAGTCGTTGAGCCGTGCGGGGTCGATGGCCGAAGTACACACATCCTCCCCGTAAACAACCACTTTCGGAAACTCGCGCGCGATATCTCTTTGCGGAAGGAGAGACGCGGCTTGGCGTTGCGACGTTCTGCGACACGCACGGGGTCGTGAAACGCTCGCATCCACTATCAAATTGCGAGCTGTTGGTTAACAGAAACTCGCGCCGAGCTGCTAACCAGTGGGTGAAAAAGTTCGAACGCCCAAACTACCGCACCGAGCGGTTAGTAGATCAAAGAGAGCACGCGACAGGAATCGGGCAGGTTTGGGAAAATGGGCAACGGAGCGTAAACGCCGAATCGCTCGTCGGACATCTCTTTGCCAACCGGCGCGATGTCAGACTGGGAAGCCCGGTACCTCCTGCTGCCGACCTTGTGGCAACTTCACGCCGTCCCCGATTGTCCCGCCTCACAGCCGGTGCGAGCGCGTCGCCAGCGGGGTAAAAAATCCTCGTTCTCCCCACGAATCACCGACGTTTCGATCGTATCCCGATGACCCGCGTTTTCCAGTCACTGTTCCTGATGCTTGCATCCGCAACCCGCCAAGAGCTTGCCCGGCACGTGAAGTACCTGAAGGCCGAGAACGTGCTGCTGCGGAGCCG
>JADZEF010000244.1 GCA_020850695.1 Planctomycetaceae bacterium
CAAGTTTCAGGAGGGTTCCAGCAAACCTGAATGACCAGAAAGGGGTGGCTGGGGTCGAGGCTTTGCGAGCCCCCAGCGAACTCCGCGTCGAAAGCTGGGGGCTCCCTTCGGTCGACCCCAGCCACCCTTCATGCCCCTTCAGAAACTTCTGAAATGGACCGCTAAGCCCCCTGCTCTGCCGTCTTCGGCACCCATTGGAAGCGATAAGCCTTCCCCAGCAGCAGCCGCGTCATGCCGATGATTTCCTGAGTGTGCCCTCGGAAATGGGCCACGGTGTGCCAGAGCGCCGCAATGCCCGACACGGCGAAACCCTGCACCGTTCGCACTCGCAGCAGTTCCTCACTGCGGACGCTCGGAAGGATCTGGCGGGCCTCCGCCACGCATGTGCGAAGGCTTTGCACGAGTTCATCGCGGGAGATTCCGCCCTGAGCGCGGAACTCTTCGAGGCGTCGACGTTCGTCGGCAGCGCCCGTCAGCCCGGCGATGGCCCATTGCCGCAGGTTTCCGGTCAGATGCAGCAGCAGGTTGCCGATGCTGTTGAGTCCTTCCCCCTGACGATGCCACACCTGCTCGTCGCTCAGCTGCGCAATGCAATGCTCGATCGTCGCCAGCGCATCGGCCAGTTCGGCCGACGCGGCGTGTGTGACGGCGGCTGCGAGTGACGGCTCGGTCGAGGGATCGACGGCGTGCGGCAACGTCAGCTCTTCCGGATACATCGCCCGCTCCGCCGTTCACACTCGAGAGTGCTGTACTGCCGGGGCCGCCGTAGTCCGGCCTTCCAAGGCCGGACGAAATCTGACGCCCGGCCTACGAAGCGGATAACGCGAAGGTCATTCGCTCGAGTCGCGCTCATCGCTACCGGCACAGGCACGTTCGCCGCATCTTCGACCAGCAATTGGCAGTGCAGACCTTCGTGTCGATCCACAACTGCGAGCACCACGAGTTTCCCTTCACGGCGATCGGCTCGACCTTCGGCAACTGGTACGACGCTGTCTCGGCATACAGCTCGCCCTTGAGCAGCCCTTCGCGCAGGCTGGCCGGCGAAACCCGCGGCGGATTCTTCGCCTGAATCAGGCGTGCGGCACAGAGCGCGTCGGTCATGTACTCGGCGCAGTGCAGGCCGTCGCAGCGCTTGCCCGTGAGGTGGTGCTTGACCGAATAGGGACGATCGAGTTGACCGTCCAGCGACGTCATGAAAGATTCGGTGCGTTTGGGCGTAAACGCTTCCGTCGGCTGAAACACGTGGATCGAGTCAGGGCGTTGTGTCTCCAGCCAGTCCTCGAACGTCAGGCATCGCGTGCCGATGCCGCTGGTACTGTCGTAGACGAAAGGCTTGCCGTCTTTCACCACGACGCCGGCCACATGCGTGTAGGGGCTCGCGGTGAAAACCTTCACCGCGATGCAGTCCCCTTTCGTGAAAATCAGCGTCCCGGTCTGCAGTTCCGGGAGCATCGCCTCCGCGACGGCCGCCGGCGTATTCGTCGACAGCACCACAGGTTCAGGCGGGGCGCCCGCCAACACAAGAGCGAGGACGAGTGTGCTCATGGCATGTCACAAAAGAGGACGTCCGCGCCGGCGTGCGGTCAGCCACCGCACGTTCCGGCAATCCAGGCGACGTCCTCCGTGACGATCGGAAGGTTATACGAAGAATCGGTCGAACCGGTTCAACCCCTCATCCGAAATCGTCGAGCCGGCATTCCCGGATGTCAATGCCTCGTCGGAAAGCCTGATGCGACACGGTTCTCCGCCCCATACGTCCGTGCGACCCTGCGCTTCCTTCGGATCATGATCTTCCACGCGCTGATGATTGGGGCGCGACGCTTTCCGACGAGAAACTCGTACCACGCGAATGGTCCGCGCGCCGAAGGTTCGCGCGCGGCGGAATTCTGACGGTACGCGAAACCGGAATGCTCCGCGCGCTGATCCTTCGCGCGCGGAGAAATCTGGAGGGGGAGGACCATTGTTGCCGGGTGGCTCGAGATGATCGCAGCGTTCCGTCGTTCAACCTCACTTGCCGCGGCCGCGCTTCACCGCCCGGATGACATTGAACTCACGGACCTCGTCGACCTGGATGTCGTCGAATCCGCGATGCAGCTCGTCGACGTACCAGACACGGTGCTTGCTTGACAGAATCACCCGTCCCCCCGGCTTCAGCGCCTCGAACGCTCCGTCGATGAAAATGTCGGCTACACGTTCGTTCGTCATGTAGGGGGGACACGCGACGACGACGTCGAACGTGCCGCGTTCCTTCGTCCACCGCCCCGACGCCAGATGGGCCTCGATATTCGTGAGCCCATGCTTTGCCGCGGCGGCCATCACGCATTCGACGGCGCGGGGATTCGAATCGATAGCGACGACCTTCACCCCCTCGGCCCGCTGGGCGGCGGCCAGGGCCAGCGCGCCGACGTCGCACCCCGGATTGAGCACCTTCTCCCCTGCCCCGATCTCCATCTTGTCGAGCAAGGGACGAATACCGCCGACGAGCTTGCGGTGACTCCACAACCCGGGGCGGCTGAAACCGGTGATGAGCCGTTCGCCGTCGCGGAACCCGAAATCCTCGCGGAACTCGCGACGCTTCTTGAGCGGCCCCGACTTCGTCGCCAGATAAAGCACGCCGTCGTCGATGGGATGGCGCTGCGGGTGGCCGAAGAGCTTCTTCATCTCCTCGCGCAGATGCTTCTCTCCCGCGATCTCGACCGCCACAGCCACGGTGCCGCCTTCGCGCACCTCCGCAGTCCCCGCTTCGAGCAGGTCGCGTGCCAGCTCGAGGTCGCCATGCGACGGAAACGGGAGCAGGAAGAGGTCATACGGCTTCGACGGGACGTCCGCCGCACACACCACTTCGATGTTCTCAAGCCCCGCCGCCTGCGTCGAGCGGGCGAATTCCGCGAGCGGAAAATCGAGGAAGAAGCAGGTGACGTGGGCCGACGGCCGCTGATCGGCGACAGCGACCGCCACCTGGCATTCGGGGCTCAGCGCGACGAGAACCTGCTCCCCTTCGAGTCGGGGCAGCCAGTGGATCAGATAGCGCTCCGCGGCCCGGATCCGTTCGCTCCCCGGCCCCGGTTTCGCGCGCGTCCCCCCCGCCTTGCGGACGGCCCGCCCGCTCGACTTCGCTCCCCCCTGCCCCACACGCCGATGTGCCATGAAATCTCCGCTTCCCGATTCCTCAGCGCGCCGATATTCCGCGCGCCATGCATTTTCCCCGAGATACACCGCGCGCCGAAACTCCGCGCGCGAATCAATGATTGTTGGGCTGGATGGCCCTGCTGTAAAGCCGCTGCACTATCCCATTGCAATGACGCACTTCAGGTAGTTGGTTTCGGGGCAATGCACCGACGCCGGATGGTCGGGCGACGCTCCCCGGGCTTCCAGCACCCGCAACGTGCGGTTCGCCTTCACCGCGACCGACGACAAGACATCACGGAAGTCCTCCGCCGTCACCAGGCCCGTGCAGCTGCAAGTCACGAGAACGCCGCCCGGATTCAGCACATCCAGCGCCAGCCGGTTGAGGCTGAAATATCCTTTCAGCGCCTGCTTGAGGCTCGCCCGGTTGCGGGCCATTTTGGGCGGATCGAGCACCACCGCGTCAAACTTCTCCCCCGCCCCCCGCAGTCGTTCGAGCGCCTCGAACGCCTTCGCTTTCTCAAAGCGGATCCGGTCGGCAACGCCATTGAGTTCCGCATTCGCGGCCGCCATCGCTAACGCGGACTCGGAAACATCGACCGCCAGCACTTCACGCGCGCCATGCTTCAGCGCGGTGATTCCGAAACCCCCAGAATAACAGAAGAGGTCGAGAACCCGGGCCCCGCCGAGGTATCGCGCGGCCGCCGCCCGGTTGGAACTCTGGTCCAGGTAAAACCCTGTCTTCTGCCCCTCGACGACATCTACCTGATACTGCACCTCTCCATCGCGAAGGATGAGCGGCCGGGGGGGAGCCTCGCCCGAGATCAGCCCGTCCGCCGCTTCCAGCCCTTCGCTGTCGCGCATTCCCTTCTCGGTCCGGAGCCAGATGCCGCGCGGGGAAAGCTGCTGCTGAAGGACTTTGACGAGGTGCTCCTTGCGGCGGGCCAGCGCCAGGCTGGTGATCTGCACCAGCAGCCATTCGCCGTAGCGGTCGACGGTCAGGCCCGACAATCCATCGCTCTCGCTGAAGATCATCCGGCAGCCGGTGTCCGCCGGAAATGCGGCGGATCGCTCCGCGAACATCCCCTGCCCTGCCCCCCACGGCGACGGCAGGCGACGCCGCACTGCGATGGCATCCACGATCCGCTGCTCGAAAAAAGCCTCGTCGAGTGGCGTTGCCGCGTCCCAGGAATAAAGCCGGACGACGATCTCGCTGTTCGGATTGAACAACCCGCGCGCCAGGAAGTCCCCTTCGTGCGTGTAGACGGCCACTTCATCCCCCACCTCGGGCTTTCCCGAGACGCTGTGGATGGCCGTGCGATAGACCCACGGGTGCCGATAGAAAAACGGCTGCGCCCGCCGCGGCTTGATGAGCACGCGCGGCAGACCACGGAGCGCCTCGGCCTGAGTATCTGCGGGCGTGGAAGAAACGGGGCCCGACGTCGGCAGCGCGTCAACGCCGGAAGCAGACGGATTCATGTCACGAAAACCAGACGTGCGAGAGAGGGAACCGACAGCTCGATCGATGGAAAACCGGAAATGGAAAAATGCCAATCAACCGAGGACGAGTCTCCTCGATCGACTGGCAGGTTCTCCTGGATTCAACAATTCAAGGCCGCGATGAGCGGCCGCTCACTCCTTCGTCCCGCGCGACTGCTCGACATCCGAGAGATACGCGAGCAGGCGGTCGCGTTCGTTCGTCAGGTGCCGCACGCGAAGCAGCGAACGAACGCGAGTCTTCAACTCCAGATGGTTCACCGGCTTCGTCAGAAAGTCGTCGCAGCCCGCGGCCACGGCCTTCTCAATATCCCCCGTCTCGTTGAGGGCCGTCACCATCAGAATCGGAATCTTGCTGGTCGGCTCGTCCTTCTTCAGTCGCTGGCAGACTTCGTACCCGCTCAGCTTCGGCATCATGATGTCGAGCAGGATCAGGTCGGGATGCCACGACGCCACTTTGTCGAGCGTCTGCTGCCCGTCGTGGGCCATGGCGATCTCATACCCCTCGTCCGCCAGGTAGGCGTCGAGGAGCTCGCAGTTCTGATGGTTGTCATCCGCGATGAGGACCTTCGAGCCCTCGAGCGGAGGCGTGTTGGGAGGCATGGGAAGCGACAAATGGACTCGAACCGGGATGCGATTCGCGGACGGAACGTTCAAACGCCCACTCGCCACACTCTACTCGTTTTCCCCTTCCACCGGAACCGCTTCGAGAAGTTCGTCCCAGGAAGAAACGTCCAGCAGACGCAGCAGCAGCGAATCGAGCAGGGCATGATCGTGGATCGACTGAACGGCGATCCGCACCGGCTTCTTCGG
>JADZEF010000245.1 GCA_020850695.1 Planctomycetaceae bacterium
AAGACCCACCACACGAGAAGCGCGAAGGCCGTGGTCGTCGCGATGATGTAGATCGCAAAGAAGTAACGGAAGGTCGAGTCTTCGCCCCACGCGAACCAGTTGATGGCCTCGACCACCGCACCGATCAATGCGATCGAAACTCCCGTGGCATAGTTGAACGACTTGGGCGACGAAGCTTCCGAATCGTCCCTCGCATCGCGACCGTTCGTCAGAATCATGGTTGTTGAAATTCGAAAGAGGTTCACTCCGCAGCGACTTCGCCGTCGTGAGGGGAGCCGGGTGCCATCGTCACATTCTGTTCAGGATCTGCTTGCGGACACACAAATCCCCCGGGAATGATATGTCACCGCCGCGGTGCGCGGGAATGGCGCGAGTCACTGTGCAACTCCTCCAAATCGAAGAACGCCCATGTTCGGATGGTTCCGCCCCCGGTGTCCGCTCGAACTGCGCGAGAAGGTCTGGGTCGAATACTGGACGCGGTGGCTTATCGACCAGCTGGGGCTTGAACGGATCCGTAAAGCGCCGGTTGTGCTGCCGACGCTGCAATACTTTCCAGACCCTTATGACGTGACGCCTGCGTCGATTGAAAGAGTCTTTCGTCGGGTCTGTCAGTATCTCGACATTGACCCGGACCGCATTCCGCTCCGGTATCACGATGCTCTGGAGCATCCCGGCGTTCTCGGGCACTACGTCCAAGGGGACCCTCCGACGATTTCGTTGAGCAATGAGATCTTCCATGACAAGGAAAACCTGATCGCGGTGATGGCTCACGAACTTGGCCATGAGGTGCTGCTCGGGGGGAAGTTGCTGACCAGCGAGCATCCCGAGCATGAGCCGATCACCGATCTTGTGGTCGTGCTGCTCGGTCTTGGTGTCTTTCCGGCCAACACGGCTGTCAAAGACAAGACCGTGCGAATGGGGCATGTCTCGTGGAATTCGATCTCAAGCCAAGGCTATCTGCCGGCACGAATGCTCGGATACGCGATGGCCATCGTCAGCTGGATCCGCGAGGACGAGAGCGTGCCGTGGCTGTGGGCGCTGCAGCCGGACGCGGCGCACGGGTTGAAGGGGGGCCTCAAGTTTCTCCGGAAGACCGGAGACTGTCTGTTCGAGCGGGACAAATTGTCCGGACACCTCTCGACGCCGGATGACGCGCGGGTGCTGTCCGATCTGATCTCCGGTACAGACACGAAAACGCTGGCAGCCCTCTGGGATCTGGCGGACCGTCCCATGCTGCGGGAGCGGGCCGTCGAAGGTCTTTTCCGCTGTCTTGGCCATCAGCAACCCGACATCCGCTCGATGGCGATCGAGCTCCTCCCGGCGATCAGCCTCCCCGAATCCCTGATTCGTCGCCTTGTCTCCTGCCTCACCGACTCTTCGGCCAAAGTGCGCCGTGCCGCAGCCGAGGTCATCGGTCGGAAGATGATCCCCGGAGACCGGGAATGCGACAACGGACTCACCGTCATCAACAACCTGACTTTGCTTCTCAGAGAAGACAACGTGCAGACTAATCGCGTTGCGGCCACGGCTCTCGGACTGTACGGTCCCGCAGCACGGAAGGCGTCGGAAGACCGGCTGCTCGACCTCGTCGCGCAAGGTATTGTGGGTGCCGGCGTGGTGCAGAACTATCTTGATGCTCTTGAGGCGATGGGCGTCGATGTCGAGAAGGCGTCGATCGAGCGCTATGAGCATTCCAATCCGGGTCGGCTCGAACAGATCCGGTATGAACTGATCCGTCGACGGGACGACGCCCGCCGCGAAGAGCACGCCAGGAAAAAGGCGAAGAAGGGGCGGTGACATTGGACGTCAACGCAAGCTGGTCCATATCCTCATGAGTCAGAATGGGGCTAGTATCTGTTCCCCTGGGGCATGCGGGAGGATAGAACGAATCGAGGAAGGGTTCCTGCGAATCCTCTGGAGTGTGTGGACCGAAGCATGCGGTTGAACCCGGAACAACGACGTGCTCTGGCGTCTTCCGAGACGATGGATCGGGAGATGGTCGAGATCATCCGGGCGAAGTCTCCCGCGGAGAGGCTCGCGATCGCCTTCGGGATGTGGCGGTCGGCGCGGCGGATGATCGAGAGCATTCTCCGCACGCAGCACCCGGAGTGGACTGGCGACGCCATCAACCGAGAGATTGCTCGAAGGATGTCGCATGGAGCAGTCTGACCTGCTGAAGTTGCTTGCGGCCACCCTTGCCCGTCTGGAGATTCCTTACATCGTCACCGGGTCGATGGCGACGATCGCCTACGGCGAACCGCGGTTCACGATCGATATCGATGTCGTCGTCGACCTGCCCGCCTCGAAGATCGACGCGATCCTGGAAGCCTTTCCCGATCCTGAGTTCTACGTCAGCCGTCCGGCGGTCGAAGAGGCGGTGCGGCGTCGAAGACAATTCAATATCATTCATCCGGCCTCGGGGCTGAAAGTCGATGTGATCGTCGCTTCGAATTCGGAGTTCGATCGAGGTCGCATGTCACGCGGCCAGTGGTTGACGATCGAGGGGGAAACGTCGGCCCGGTTCGCGTCGCCCGAAGACGTCATCCTCAAGAAAATGCAGTATTTCCTTGAGGGGCGTTCGGAGAAGCATTTGCGTGATATTCACGGCGTCCTCCTCGCTCAGAGGCAGCCGATTGATTATCACTATCTGACGGGTTGGATCGATCGCATGGGCCTCGCGGAGGCATGGGATCTCATTCAACAGCGGTTTCGCCAGGTGAGCGGAGATTCGAATGAATCTGCCTCGCAGGGTAATCCAGGCTGACGTGAAACGACCGGTCGAATTGAGGAGACAGACTCGATGCGGATGCTCTCTGTGGCGTTGGCAGCCGGAATGGTGATGGGGTGGGGTGTCGCCGGCGCACTGGCCGGCACGTCCTCGAGCCTCATGGACATCTCGACGGATGGGACGCTCCTTGCCTGCACCAATCGCGACAGCGGGACCGTCACGCTGGTGGACCTCAAGACGCACAAGAAGCGTCACGAGGTGCGGCTGGGGACGAAGCCCGAGGGGGTGACGTTTCTGGGCGATTCGCATCGTCTCGCCGCGGCCATTTATGGGGACGACAAGGTCACGTTCATCGATGGCGATTCAGGGAAAGTCGACGGAAGCGTCGACGTGTTCGACGAGCCGTATGGCATCGTCAGTTCGCCCGATGGCTCGCGCGTCTTCGTGACGCTCGATTATCCGGGGGAGATCGTCGAGATCGATGCGGGGTCGCGGAAGGTGTTGCGGTCGTTTCCGGCGGGGAAGTTCGTCCGCGGGCTGGCGATTTCGAAGGACGGCGGGCGGCTGTATGCCACCGAGTACTACACGTCGACGGTAAAGGTCTTCGATGCGGCGGACGGCAAGCTCGTCGATGAGTCGAAGGGGCGCGAGGTCGACAACCTGTGCCGGCAGATCGTGCTGCATCCGACACGGCCGAAGGCGTATATCCCTCACATCCGCTCGCGGATCACCGCGGCTCGCGGCGAAGGCTCGATTTTCCCGTACCTCACCGCAGTCGACCTGCGAACCGAAAAGGAATCCCGCCGCAACCGCATCCCGATGGACTCGTTCCTGGGGGCGGTGGTGACGGCCAACCCGTGGGAGGTTGCGGTTTCGCCGGATGGCAAGCAGCTTTACATCGTGTTTGCCGGGACGGACGACATGTTCGCCTGCAACGTTCTCGACGACGACTTCCGCGAAGTGCAGCGCCGCGATTTTCTGCGGACGGGCCGCAACCCGCGAGCGGTGAAGGTCTCGCCCGACAACAAGACCTTCTACGTCTACAACGCGCTCGATTTCCAGGTGGTCGCGTACGACACGAAGAGTCTTTCGCCGACTCACGAGATCACCGTCACCGACAACCCGCTGACGGACGAAGTGCTGTTGGGCAAGGTCCTGTTCTATTCGGCCAACATGCCGATGTCGGGGCGGCGGTGGATTTCGTGCTCGAGTTGCCACCCGGACGGCGAGCCCGACGGGCGCACCTGGCAGAATCCCGAGGGCAAGCGGAATACTCAGTCGCTGGCGGGAATGTCCTGGACGCATCCGATTCACTGGTCGGCCGACCGCGATGAAGTGCAGGACTTCGAGCACACCATCCGCGGACCGCTGATGCAGGGCCGCGGCCTCATTCGCGGCAAGGTGATGGACTCGCTCGGCAAGCCCAACAGCGGACTTTCTGACGCCTTGGACGCTATCGCCGCCTACTGCAACAGCCACAAGGTGCCCCTCAGCCCGCACTCGAAGAACGGCTTGAGCGAGAGTGCGAAGCGCGGCCGCGAACTCTTCTTCTCGAAGGAGACGAAGTGTGCGGAGTGCCATAAAGGGCCGTACTTCTGCGACTCGGTTCCCGACGGCAAGTTCGTGATGCACGACGTCGGGACGGGCGCGGACGACCCGACCGAGAAGATGGGAACGAAGTACGATACGCCCACGCTGCTGGGCGTGTATCGCACGGCCTCGTATCTGCATCACGGCACCGCCGCGACGCTCGAAGAGGTGCTGACGACCCGTAACAAGAACGACCGGCACGGCAAGACGAGCCAGCTCTCGAAGGAACAGGTGAGCGACCTGGTCGAGTTTCTCAAGGCGCTCCCGTACGAGGATTCGGAGTCCGCAGCGACCGCGGCCGGCATGAAGAAGGTCGTCAAGTAGCCAATCGTCTTTCGGTCGGCGAAAGAGGATTCGCTTCGCCGTGTCGGGGCCGGATCGCACCGATGTGCAAACATGCTGGGGACACGCGAAAAACCCCTGACAGGCCCAGGCCTGCCAGGGGTGGGGTTGTCCATCGGGCGTCGGACCGAAGGAAACCATCTCTCTCGATCATCTATGAGAACGCTGCGGAGCGGACTCCGTCCCGCAACGAGTGGGTCGGGCTGGCTCAGCGGGAAACCGAGATGCTCAGCCCGGGCGTGCGGAGATCGAACGTGCGGCTTCCCGTCCGCGGCGGGAAGGCAGGACCACTCGGAACCGGCGGAGCCGGGGGAACGACGCTGCGCGGCGAACCGTAGTATCGCGGCGTCGACCGCGGCAGCGGGTCATAACTCGACGGAGCCGGCGGGTAACCATATCCCGTTCCCGCAGGCTGGACGTCGAAGTGGAATTTATGGAGATCGGCTTCGATCAGGGCGAGGTGATCGCGAAGCACGTTGACGTGATAGGGATCGACCGCCGACCCGTAGCGTCCGGCCGGGCGCGGGCCGCGATGCGGCGTGTGGGCGATGCCGTTGTGCCGGGCCAGGCGATCGACGCGGGCGCTCAGACGGCGGTGCGTATCGAGCATGGCGTCGACCTCATTCGTCATCGACGCCATCGCCCCCTTATTGCGGGTGAACCAGTTGAGGTTCGCGACATGCTGCTGCATGTCGGCGATGTCGGCGTAGAGGAGAGGATAGTCGGGCGAGTTACGGAACCAGGTGTTGATCTCGTTCGCCGCCGCGACGATGCGACCCGCCACGACGTTCGACCGCGATTCGAGATAGCTGTGATAGCCGGCCTGGGCGGAGCCGGAAGCGACTCCCATCACGACAAGGGCCAGTGCCATTTGCGTCTTCATGGCGTCCTCCAGAGCTTCGCGAGACTTCGAATGGGCGATGTCATTTCGTTGTTTGTTGAAGGATGAGAGTGCATCCGGCGTGCCAAAATCTCGAAATTGACGGAAATCGGCTCAAGTCCTTGATTTCCCGAAGGAACCGAAGGTTTTCGGCCTGGCGTGCAGAAGCTCCACCGGTCGAGGCGCGATCAATTCGATGAAAGTGTCCTCAGAGTGATCCGAGAAACCAGGCTTGGAGAGTGGAACTCCACAGCCCCCGTCGGCGGGGATGACATTCGACTTGCAATGTGGGTAACGAACCGAATCTTTTCTAATCTCAAGCAAGTTGCGATGACACGATCATGACTCTCTTGTGACTTGATAATGCCATAACAGTCGGACAAGATGTCCGGTCCATAGCGCGTCATTGCGTAGCCGATAACCGGCCAGCCGGTTTCGCTTGTTGATGATGAAAGGTCGCTCGCTCACCGCCTCTGGGGATCTTCCATGTCGTGCGGTCGTTCGTGATGAGGATTCCATGCCCGGACCATTGCGTCGCCCCGCGTTTACGCTGATCGAGCTGCTGGTCGTCATTGCCATCATCGCCATCCTGATTGCGCTGCTTCTTCCCGCCGTGCAGCAGGCGCGGGAGGCCGCACGCCGAACGCAGTGCCGCAACAACCTCAAGCAGCTTAGCTTGGCGATGCACAACTACGCCGATGCGCACGGCGTGCTTCCGCCGGGGCGCATCGTCAACGTCTCGCCGACGGATGACGGCACGTCGGGCGCCAATTCGGGCGCCACGACCGGCAACGGGAACTGCTTCTCGGCGTTCGCCCAGATGCTCCCGCAACTCGATCAGGCGGTAATGTTCCACCGGATCAACTTCAACACCGGCCCCGACACCGCCGCCAACAACGACATCGTCGATGTCCAGCCCACCGTCTTCCTGTGTCCGTCGGACTCGGGCGCCTCGGCGCTGGCCCAGGGAACGGGAATGGTCGGCGTGACCAACTACGTCATGAACACAGGGACGACGTTCCCGGTCTCGCCGCGCAATCCGGGCGGGACCGCGGTGACGGGGGTCTTCTACGAGAACTCGAAGGTGCGGCTTTCCGACATTTCGGATGGAACCAGCCAGACGGTGTGTCTCAGCGAGCAGATCCTCTCGAGCACCAGCGATCCGACCAGCAATGCGGGGAAGTGGACCGGGGCGACGCCTTCGACCGGTTTCGTCCTCACGACGGGGAACAACAACACGAGCTCCGGGCCGGAGCTGATCAACTATCCGGGCGACTGCGTGGCCGGCAATCCCATGCAGCTGACGCGCGGGAACCGCATTCTGTACGGCGCTCCGGGGCATACGATGTACAACCACCTGCGCGTCCCGAACGACGCGCAGATCGATTGTCGCGGCGGCCTTCCCCACAGCTCTCGCAACGTCTACTACTGGTCTCGCCTCTCTCACAACGTCGCCGCCCACAGCAAGCACTCCGGCGGCGTCCATTCGCTCTTCTGCGACGGGCACGTGCAATTCATCTCCGGCAACATCAACCTGAAGACATGGCAGGCCGTCGGCAGTCGCAACGGGAATGAGACGCCGGGCGAATTCTGAGTGGACGCGCATGAAAATAGCCACAAGCGGGGACGCTTGTGGCTACCGGGAATCAATCATGGTCGGCCTGCGGCCGAAGCGGCCTTGGCCCACCCTACATGAGCATCAGGACTCGTAACAGCCGCGGGCTTCGTTGCGGCACTCGTTGCCGTCGCACAGACGGGCGTCGGGGCCGTAGGTGGCCTGCGTCTTGTTGCACCAGAAGTTGCCGTTTCCGACGATCTGCTCGCCCTTCGGCAGCCGCGCGTTGATGAACAGACCCTTCGAGAGGAGCTGCCGGCACGGTGCGGCTTCGGTGCTCAGCGGTTGAAGGACAGGAAGTTCGCTCGCCATGGATCACAGCCCTCCCGTTTCTTGACCGGCGGCCCGCAGCAAGGCCCGCTTCACGCACGTTCGCGCCAGCTGCACCTTGTAACCGTTGTTCGACAGCGGCGTCGCCGACGCCACCGCCGCTTCGCCCGCCGCCGCCGCGGTCTCTTCCGTCACGCGGCGGCCGATGATCGTCCGCGACGCTTCGTGAGAGATCCACGGCACCGGAGCCACATGGCCGAGGACGATGCGGGCGTCCTGCACTACGCCGCTCTGAACGACCATGCTGACCGCCGCCGAGGCGAGCGGCCAGTCGAGCCCTTCGAGCTGCAGCACTTCGTACGTCGACGACTGCACCTTCCCCTGGGCGGTATCCGTCCCCGGCAGCCACACGTGTGTGATGAGCTGGCCCGGCTTCAGAACCGTCACCCCCTGGGCGTTGGTCTTCGGCGTGATGTAGAAGTACTCGAGCGGCAACCACTCTTCGGCGTCCGGCTTCGGGCCGACCACTCGCACGCGGGCCTGGCCGGCGATCATTCCCGGAGCGAACCGCGACGCCGAGACGAATTTCGCCGGGCCGCGGTTGCCGAAGATGGCGTGGTAACGGTTGTCGCCCGTCTCGACGAGCGATTCGCCGTTCTCCATGCCCAGCAGGCCGTAGCCGTTGCGGAAGTACCAGCAGTTCGGCAGGTGGCAGAGGTCTCCGGCGACCGTCCCCGACGACTGGATCTGGATGGCCCGGATGCCGTCCAGCACATGATGCAGCGAGTGGTATTCGCTCATCAGCGGGCTGGCCGCCAGGTCTTCCAGCGTCGTCAGGGCGCCGATCATCACCCCGCCGTCCACCGGCTTGATCCCCTGCATCGAGGGGATGTCCTTGATGTTCACCACGCGCTGCGGGGTGACGAGGTCACGCCGCAGCAGGCGGATCAGGTCGGTGCCGCCGGCCAGCACGGCCGTCGACGTTCCGGGTTCGTTCATGAGCTCGACCGCCTCGGCCTCGGAGCGCGGGTGAGCGTATTCGAAAGGTGTCATAGAGAATTATCCTTTCGCCTTGGCAAGGGAGTCGAGGACGCGCTGCGGGGTGAGCGGCAGCACGGGAACGCGAACCCCGATGGCGTTGGCGACCGCATTGCTGATGGCGGCCCCTGGTGCGATGACCGGCGGTTCGCCCAGGCCGATGACGCCCCGTTCGTATTCACTGTCGGGCTGGTACATTTCGACGATGAGCTCGCCGATGTCGCCGATCCGCGGGAGCTTGTAGTTCTCGAGGTCGGCGTTGATGAACCGTCCCGTCTTATTGTCCATGATCCGCTCTTCGCTGAGCGAATACGCGATGCCCATGATGAGCGATCCGTAGACCTGGCTCTTGGCGGTGAGCAGGTCGACGATCAGGCCGCAATCCTGGACGGCGACGAACTTCTCGATGCGGACCTTGCCGGTCTCGGTGTCGACGGCCACTTCGACCATCTGCACGCCGCCGACTTCCAGGCTGGTGAGGCCGTCCTTGACGGGCCCTTTCCCCTGGACTTCGAGGGCCGTCGGTCCGATGAGCTTCGCCGCATCCTTCCACGAGCAGACTTCCTTCCCGCCCGACCAGATCTTTCCCTTGCCGGCGGAAAGCGTGTCGGCCTTCACCGAGTACTTCTCGGCGACGAGATCGAAGATCTTGCCCAGGGCCTCGATGCCGGCCCGGCGGTTGGGACCCGACACGCCGCCGATCGTCGTGCTTCCGCCCGACGGACCGGATTGCGGGTACTTGTTGGTTCCGATGTTGACCTTCACCATGGACGGCGGAATGCCGAAGGTTTCGGCCAGCACCAGTCCGATGCAGGTGCGGGTACCGGTGCCGATGTCCTGGCTGCCGGCGAACGATTCGACCGTTCCGTCCGGGTGGACCTTGACGAGGCAGGTGGCCGCATGGGCGGCTCCGCCCCAGCGATGGATGGCGAGGCCGACCCCCTTCTTGACGGCTCCCTTGCCCCCTTCGCCCCGCGGATGCCACTTCCCCTTCCAGTCGAGGAGCTTGGCCGCGATGTCGAACTCGGCACGGTAGATGTCAGGGTTGGCCGCCTTGGTCGCCAGCTGGTCGATGTTCTTGCGGTAGAACTCGAGGCTGTCCATCCCCGCCTTGGCGGCGAGGTCGTCGAGGGCGGTGCAGGTGAGGGCACAGAGCTGCGGGTGCGGCGGAGCCCGCCACGCCCGTTCCGGCCCACAGTTCGTGTTGATGCCGGTCGCCTTGCGGTTCCGGTTCTCAAAGTCGAACACATAGGGGAACTGGTTGATGTCAATCGTCTTGCCGGGCTTGTCGACATCGGTGAAGCCGCCGCTTCCCCAGTGCTCGCTGTCCCAGGCGGTGATGCGACCTTCGGCGTCGCAGGCGACGGTGATGTTGCCGAAGCCTGACGGACGGTTGCCGGCGATCTTCAGCTCGGTGGCTCGGTCGAGCATCAGCCGGACCGGAGCGCCGAGTTCCTTCGCCATGACCGCCGCACAGATGCCCCACTGGTCGGCCGCGAACTTCGAGCCGAAGCCGCCGCCGATGTAGTTGCAGACGATCTCGACGTTCGCCTGATCGATGCCGATGAGCGGGCTGCCGGCAAACTGCCCGGCCGTGCCCGACACGTTCTGCGTCGAGAGGTGGACCTTGAGGTCTTCCCCCTTCCACTCGCAGTGCGAGCCGTGCGGCTCGAGGCACATGTGGGTGATGGTGTGAATGCCGTAGTAACCCTTGTGAACGTGCTTGGCGTCCTTGAGGGCGGCTTCGACGTCTCCCTTCTTGGCGTTGCCGACTTCGCCGGTGCGCTTCTTCTCGGTCGCGCCCTTGAGGTCCTGCTCGTCGACGAAGTGGTCGAGCACTTCGTATTCGACCTTGATGGCCTTCACGCCGTCTTCGGCCTGTTCGGGGCGCTCGGCGACGACGGCGGCGATGATCGTGCCGTCGTAGTGGATTTCGAAGGCTTTCGGATCGTCGAGGAACTTGCGGAAGTCGAAGACTCCCTTGACCCCCTTCACCTTTTTCGCCGCGTCCAGGTCGATCGACTTGATCCTGGCGTGGGCGTGCTTGCAGGTGAGGAGCTTGGCGTAGAGCGTCCCCTTGGTGTTGATGTCGTTCGCGAACTTCGCGTGTCCGGAGGCCTTCTCGTTGCCTTCGACCCGGGGAATCTCTTTTCCGAGGTACTCGTTTTCCTTCCGGGGCTTCCACCCGACGTTGAGCTCGGCCATGGATCAGCCTCCCTTCGCCATTTCGAGGGCGCACTCGGTGATGCCGTGGTAGGTCCCGCAACGGCAGATGTTGCCGCCCAGACCCTTCCGCACCTCGTCGAGCGAAGCCTTGGGTTTCGAGTTGAGGAACGCCCGCACCGCCATGACGAAGCCCGGCGTGCAGAATCCGCACTGCGAGGCATCGTGCTTGACGAAGCACGAGACGACGGGATCGACCTTGTCGCCGTCCTTCAGCGATTCGACGGTGGTGATCTTCTTCCCTTCGCAGTCGTGCGCGAGGCGGGTGCAGGCGTAAACGGCCTTCCCGTCGATGTGCACGGTGCAGGCCCCGCAGTTCGCCGTGTCGCAGACGTCCTTGCAGCCGGTGAGGCTGAGGTCGGTCCGCAACGTGTCGAGCAGGGTGACACGCGGTTCGAGCTTGAGCTTGTGCTCTTTTCCATTGACGGTGAGCGTCACTTCGGTGGCTTCTGCCGGCTTGACGTTCGGCTTGGCTGCCTTGTCGTCGGCTCGCGCTTCGACGGTGGACGTGGCGATGGCAGTGGCTGCCATGGCGGCGCCCGACCCGCGGATGAAATCGCGGCGGCTGAAGCCCGTTCCGTTTGCCGTATTCTGGTCACGGTCGGGCGTGGACATCCTCTCCCCCTTCTTCAAAGGTGTGGCCTGTTCGGGGTGTGTGCCGCGGGCATGCGGGCTCGGACGATCGTCATGAACGCACCGTCGAACGAGAGACTCCTTCGCCGGCAGACGCGGACGAAGTGCGAGTTCGTAAGATGATGTGCGAACGCACCCGGACGACCGTATGAGACGAATGCCTCACGTCGGGGCCGATTCTAGTCGGGCGGGCGGTTGGGACAACGCCCGACCGGGTGGCATTATTCGGGCGCGGCGTGGCAGGATACGGCATGGACGTCTTTTGCAGGGGAGACGCGAAATCCGAAGGCCGAACTTCCAAAGTCTAAGGATGCTCGAAATTTCAAAATCAGACAAAGGGCAGGCGCTTCGACCACTTTTTGAAGTTGGCCTTTTGACGTTTCCCTCGGCATTTGAATTTCGGAGTTCGATTCTTTCCACATCCGTGGAGCGAAAGACGACTACACAAAGATTCCGTATCATGCGGACGACCTGCTTCTCCCCCGTCTGTCCGTTGCGGAGTGGCTCGAGTCCATGGCATCGCTGTTCTCGGACGATTCGGATTGCCCGCCGGACGTGCTGGACGCGCTCCGGCTCGCCATGATTCCAGGAGTTGGTCCTCGGCTGCGCGAGTCGCTGCTGGCGGCGCTTGGCTCGCCTGCGGCGATTCTCACTGCTGCGCGCGAGGTCCTGCTGCAGGTTGAAGGGATCGGGCCGAAGCTGGCGAACTCGATTATCGAGAACCGCCATCCGGCCGATGCCCGTCGAGAATGGGTGGAGTGCCAGGCGCGGAACATCGACCTCCGGTTGCGAGGGACACCGGCTTATCCGCCTTCGCTGGAGAAGATCCCCGACCCGCCGAGCGTGCTGTACGTGCAGGGAACGCTCGAGCCGCGCGACCAGGTGGCCGTGGCGATTGTCGGCTCGCGTCGCTGCACGGCCTATGGACGACGGCAAGCAGAACGGTTGGCACGAGGCCTGGCCAATGCCGGGATGACCATCATCAGCGGGCTGGCCCGCGGCATCGATGGGTGCGCCCATCGGGGAGCGCTGGCCGTCGGAGGCCGCACCATCGCCGTCACCGCAACCGGGCTGACGAAGATCTATCCCCCCGAGCATGCCGACCTGGCCCGGGACATCTCGCGGCAGGGAGCGCTTGTCACCGAATCGCCGCTCGGGCAGGAGCCGATCAAAGGGCTCTTCCCGCAACGCAACCGCATCATCTCGGGATTGTCGCTCGGCGTCGTCCTTGTCGAAGCGTCGCGCAACAGCGGCGCGTTGCACACGGCACGGCACGCGATGGAGCAGGGCAGGGATGTCTTCGCGGTGCCTGGGCCGATCGACAACCTGGAGAGCGAAGGCTGTCACGATCTCATTCGCGATGGAGCCGCGCTGGTGCGGGGCGTCGATGATATTCTGGAAAGCCTCGGGCCGCTGATGAAGCCGGTCGCGATGTCTCCGGGCGAGGAAGTCCGCTCGCCGCGGGAGCTGACATTGAACGAGCCGGAACGCCTCGTGCTGAATGCGGTGACGAACGACCCGCAACATCTCGATAACATTACGCGCTCGTGCGGGATCGAAGTCTCGCGGGTGTCGTCGACGCTGCTCATCCTGGAGATGAAGCGGCTGGTGCGGCGGCTGCCGGGGAGCCTCTTCGTGCGGATTCCGCAATAGCGGCAAGCTCACGCCGCGAGTACCTGCAATCCGGCAGCGGGAGAAACAGTCCTGAGCCGGAAGAATTGTCATTGGTCGTTGGTCATTGGTCAGTGATCATTCTGAAAACAGCCAATGACCAACGATCAATAATCAACGACCGATCGGATTGGTCACTCAGTTCGCCGCCTTGAGCAACCGGATGAACTCTTTCATGAACGGCGTGTTGTCGTGCCAGGTGCGGGCGGTGACGAACTGGCCGTCGACGACGACCGGCTGGTCCTTGTAGGTTCCGCCGACCTGCGTGATGTCGAGGGCGCATTTCGCCACGGTGGTGGCCGTGCGGCCGCGGAGGCAGTCGGCGGCGGCGGCGATCTCGATGCCGTGGCAGACCGAGGCGACCGGCTTCTGCTTCTCGAAGAAGTGCCGCGTGATCCGCAGCAGGTCCAGATCGTAGCGGAGGTACTCCGGGGCGCGGCCGCCCGAGAGAAAGAGCCCCGCGTACTCTTCGGGCTTCACATCGCGGAAGGCGATGTCGGACTGCAGGTGGTAGCCGGCGGTTTCCTGCGTGATGTCCCAGCCGGGGGGCCGCTCGTGCAGCACCATGTGATACAGCCGCTTCTCGGGGGCGGCGACGACCGGTTCGAACCCGTCTTCCGGAAGGCGGAAGTACGGATACATCGTGTCGAGGCACTCGGTGGCGTCGCCGATGACGATAAGGACGCGGGGCATGGCGTGCGGCTCGCACGAAAGAGAAGAGGCGGCCGCAGCGCGGTGCTGCGGTCGCCTCTTCTGGTTATCGGGAGCTTGCCGCGGCGTCAAGCGCGGGGTGCGTTGGGTTCGTCGGGTGGCCTTTCAGAAACCGCGGTATCGCCAGCCGCTGCTGCCCCGCGTGGCGCGGCCGTCGGCGGCGGGGATGCCGTCGACGCAGCGCCGCTTGCCGAGCATGATGCGGGCGCCGAGCATGATGCCACCGCTCTCGAAGTCGGCGGTGACCTTTCGTTCGCCGGCCGGGATGACGAGGCCGCCCGGGGTGGTGAAGCCCGGAGTGGTGACCGTGAAGTCGCCCTCGCTGGTGCCGAAGTAGCGGGCCTCGGCGAAGACTTCGAGATACGACCGCAAGCGATAGCTGACGCCGGCGATGGCCTGGAAGGCGAGCAGGTTGTCCGAGTCGAACTCCACGCGGGCCACGCCCAGCCCCGCACCGACGTACGGATACCAGTCGCGATCGGGATGCTTGAAGTCCCAGAGATAGTTCGCCATGGCCGAGAGGAGCGTGAGCTCGGCGTCGACCGGGAAGTTGACGTTATTGATCCTGAAGGTATCGACGTCGTTGGTGCGGGCGGCGAGTTCGAGTTCGACGCGGTTGCGTCCGAGCCACGTGGGGCCGGTGGCCCAACCGAAGGCGACGCCCCCCTGCGGTCCCCCTTGCGGGTCGGCGCGGAAGGAGTTTCCCTGCAGGTTGATCGCCTTTTCGCCCTGGTCCTGGATGCCGATCATCGGGGCGATGTACCACTCGGGTTCGTACTGGTCGTTGACCCAGCACGGGCGGGGCGGGTAGTCGGGGCGGGGGCGGGTCCAGCCGCTGCCGGAGGAGCAGTTGCCTGACTGGCATCCGGCCGAGACGGGATTCGAGTCGATTTCTTCTTCTGTCGGGGCGGCCTTCTCGGAGGGAGGATGCGCCGTGTCAGCGATCGGTCGAACGCCCGAGCCGCGATAGAGGCGGTCCGGCGTGATGTCCGAGCGATAGACAGTCAAGTCGATCTCTTCGTCGGCGTGAACGGGGAGCGCCGAGGCGACGCTCCCAAGGACGACGAGTCCAAACCCCAGAACCCTGATCATCGGCCGACTCCATTCTGCCGAAGAACCCCATCCCGCCGAACGGCCGGTTCCAAACCGCCGTTCGATGTCAGCGTGTCGCTTCTTCATTCATCGGGGGTTGTGCGGGGTGGAATGAAGAGGCGGGTCGATTGCGATGTCCGTTTTCGTCCGGGCGGACCGGTTGTAACGGCGGTGACGTGCGGATTGGCCCGTTTGTGCCGGATTTTCTCAACTTTCGGGGGCGGGAGTCCGCCGTGCGGCCGGAGCAGGTGGATGTTTGCGCTCGATGGGTTCGAATCGGGGCGAGCGGGAGCGGTTTGACTCAAGGTCGGCGGGACGCCAGGAGTGAGGGAAATGCGTTCCGAGGGAAGGTCGATGCGGTCAACGAGTGCGGGCCGCCATTCGGTCGCAGCGGCGACTAATCCACCTCGTTGGGCAAGACCGGCTGCTGGCCGTAGCGCTCTCCCTGCGAGGTGACGAGCCGGGCCAGGACCGATGGGTCGATCTGCTCGTTGAGATTGGCGGCGCGACCGTCCGCATATCCGACATTCACGATTCCGCCGGTGTGCTGCGAAGAGGGCCGCGGCGCCGTCCCTGGATCCGCCGAGATGTTGGCATTGGGATAGGGATTCCGCTTCGGGTCGTCGTAGATCTGCCACCCCGGATCGAGCGCCAGGGGGCCGGAGGCTCCGATTCGGCCCGTCGCCGCCGATAGTTGGGGCGATCCATCGGGCGCGGACTTCACCGGCAGGCCGAAGCCGATGTCGTTGACGTTGGTCGAGGCCCAGTTCCGAGACTGGATGTTTTCGACGAGGAGAAGCGTGTACGTCAGGCCGTCGCCGTTCATGATGGTCTCCCCTTTCATGCGGGGAGCCTTGGGACGTTCCCGCGTTGACGGGGCCGAGTTGTCGACCGCGCCGATCGCCCTCCAGAAGACTCCGGTGGCGGAATGAAGCGACATGCGGTCCTCGAAGGACGCGCCCCCGAGGCGGAGCGTTCCTGGAGCATGCAGCGTGTCGAGCGTGGCCGCCTGGTCGGCGGTGGGGCGTCCCCAGACGTCGTCCGAGAGATAGCCGGCGTTGGCGGCGTAACTGAGTCCGCCGTCCGCGCGGAAGTTGTGCGGATCGTCGGGGCAGGTGAAGAACCGCAGCGAGAGATTGGGCCTGCCCTTCGTGATCACCGAGCCGCGGTCGTCACGGATCTGGCGGGCGAGCGCCGCACTATCGAGCAGCGGGAGCAGCTGAATGCACCAGCTGTCTCCCGTGGCGCCGTCGCCGTCAACCAGAAAGGGGAGTCGGTCGCCGTTGATCGACTGATAGTTGATGACGGCCACGCTGAGATTCTTGATGTTATTCAGACACTGCACCTTGCGAGCGGCTCCTCGTGCGCTGCGACGGGCGGGGACGAAAAGCGCAATTGCTGCGGCCAGAATGCTGAGAATCACCGCGACTTCGATTAACGTGAGGCCACGGCGAGCGTCGCGCCGCGGGAGCCGATCGTTCGGATGTTGGCGGTTCATCGAATTCCTCCTGCGCGCGGTTTCGTTTCAAACCGCGACGCCTGGGATCAGGGCAACGTTTGAACCATGGAGTCAGACGGCGCGGTTCCTCGTGAAAACGCCATCGGGATCCGCGGATCAATAAGCCCTCCGCGCCGCGGTCGAGGAGAACGATCCACAGGCCGGGAGATGAGGCGACTACTCGACGTCGTTGGGCGATAGGGCATCCTGGCCGTATCGCTCTCCCTGCGAGGTAATAAGGCGGGCCAGGACGGACGGATCAATCTGCTCGCTGAGATTGTGGGCGCGACCGTCGACATAGCCGACATTCACAATTCCGCCGGTGTGTGATGAGGATGGTCGGGGGGCCGACCCTGGTGCGGCCGAGATGTTGGCGTTCGGCTCGGGACTTCGCGTCGGGTCGTCGTAGATCCTCCACCCCGGATCGAAGGCCAGCGGACCAGACGATCCGATTCGACCCGTGGCGGCCGAGCGTTGCGGCGATCCATCGCGAGTGGACTTCACCAGCAGGCCGAAGCCGATGTCGTTGACGTTGGTCGAAGCCCAGTTCCGCGACTGAATGTTTTCGGCGAACAGGAGTGTGTATGCCAGCCCGTCTCCCCGCTGGATAGCTTCCCCCTTCATTCGGGGTGCCTTGGGCCGTTCCGGCGGGGACTGCGTCGAGTTGTCGACTGCGCCGATCGGCCTCCAGAAGACTCCGGTAGCGGAGTGCATCAACATCCGGTCGTCGAAGGATTCGCCCCCCAGGCGGAGCGTTCCCGCGACATGCAGCGTTTCCAGCACAGCGGACTGGTCGGCCGTGGCGTGCCCCCAGACGTCGTCGGAGAGGTAGCCCGCATTCGCCGCATAGCTCAGCCCGCCGTCCGCACGGAAGTTGTTCGGGTCATCCGGACAGGTGAAGAACCGCAGCATGAGATTGGGGGAGCCATTCACGATGATCGAACCGCGCTGGTCGCGGATCTGGCGGGCAAGCACCGCGCTATCGAGCAGCGGCAACAGCTGAATGCACCAGCTGTCACCCGTCGCGCCGTCGCCGTTCACCAGGTAAGGGAGGCGATCGCCATTGATCGACTGAGAGTTCATGACCGCGATGCTGAGGTTCTTGATGTTATTGAGACATTGCAGCTTACGGGCGGGAACACGCGATGAACTCATCGCGGGAAGAATGAGCGCGACAGCGATGGCCAGGATGGCGAGGATCACCACGACTTCGATCGCGGAGAGGCCGCGATGAACGTCGCGCGGCGGAAGCGGATTGAGACGGTGTCGGCGGTTCATCGAATCTCTCCCGCGGCTGCTTTCGTTTCGACCCCCGACATTTCGATTGCGGACGACGCCCGGCTCATCGGGGACGAATGGTGAGCCATTCCAAGTGAAAACGCGGGCGGGGTCGCCGGATCAACAAGCCATCCGCGACCCTTCAACAATCCGTCTCTGCGGCGTGTCGTGCGGATCCGACCGAGCGGAAGCGGGAGTCCATCCTCCTGATGACGCATCGCTTTGTGGTCCTCACTTCGTGTTTGTAGAAACGAAAGCACCCCACGGACGCCGTGCGGCCGTGGGGTGCTTGTGCTGTCCTGACAGGCGAGGGATTTCGCTCCGCCTGGGACGAAATCCCTGTTGCTGACCGACTATTCGATTTCGTTCGGGTTGATGACGAGTTGGCCGTAGCGACCGCCGTCCGGCGTGAGGAGCCGGGCGAAGACGGTGGGATCGACCTGCTCGCTGAGGTTGGCCGCGTGTCCGTCGGTGTAGCCGACATTGACGATGCCGCCCGTGTGCTGCGAGCTGGGGCGCGGCGACGTGCCGACCGACGCGGTGATATTCGCGTTCGGATAGGCGTTGTCGGAACCGCTTGTCCCATCCGACAGGGCGTATCCCGAGGTGAAGGCGAGGCAGTTCGTCATGACTGACGACGAGGTCCCGAGCTTTCCCGTGGCGGCCGACGTGTCAGGCTTGCCGGTGGCGAGTGTTACGCTCGCGCCGAACGCGATGTCGTTCGTCGACGTGGAGGCCCAGTTGCGGCTCTGGATGTTCTCGGCGAACAGGAGCGTGTACTGGAGGCCGTCGCCGCGCTGGATGAAGTCGCCGGTGATGCGGAGAGCGTTCGTGTCGGCAGTGTTATGCGGACGCCACAACGCGCCGGTCGCGGAATGGACGTTGTAAAGCTGCGCCGCCGTGGCCGCCGACTGGGCCGCCATGGTCAGGTTCGGAGAGATGCTGCCAGCGCGGTGGTAGTCGGTCGTCGTTTCGGTCCCGCCCCAGTGGCCCGAGGAGATATATCCTGCGTTGCCCGCGTAGCTCAGCCCGCCGTCGGTGCGGAAGTTGTTCTGGTCGTCCGGGCAGGTGAAGACTCGAAGCGAGAGGTTGGGGACGCCGCTGACAATGACCGAACCGCGGTTGTCCCGGATCTGGCGGGCGAGGGCCGCGCTATCGAGGAGCGGGAGCAACTGGATGCACCACGAGTCGCCCGTCGTTCCGTCGCCGTTGACCAGGTAAGGGAGCTTGTCGCCGTTGTTGGACTGATAGTTCTGAACGGCGACCGCCAGGTTCTTGACGTTGTTGAGGCACTGCACCTTGCGGGCCGCCGCACGGGCCGACTGCACGGCCGGCGTGACCAGCGCGATGAGCGTCGCGATGATCGAGATGACGACCAGCAACTCGATGAGGGTGAACCCCTTGCGTGCAAGTGGGCGAGCGTGAATCGGGCGGCGTCGACGGGTGTTCATGGCGGACTCCAAGGCGGACGGAAGGACAAGCACTGAGAAGAACCAAGCGTTTCCGGAAGCGGTGCGAGACCTTCCGGCAGGCGACGGGCGGAATCGACGAAGGGAATCTTTACGGAAGAGAAACGGCGTCAAACCATTATGGCGTTCGGACTGGCGTTGTCACTAACAACTTCCGGGCCAATCCGGAAAGAATTTTCCCAAAGCGCCAAAGCTCTGGGCGACACACGGAATTCGCAGGGAAATAAAGACCGGTCTTCATCGAAGGAAACGCATTTCAACCCGATCCTTCAACACCCTCAATTCCCGATTGTCACGGAATCGCACAAGGTGCAGCGAAACGATACAGCGGCCGTTCCGCCCCGTGTGGCGATTCTGCGGAGAGGAACTGCACCCCCATGACAGCGGCAGGGGCCGGACGAAGGATGGAAGACTTCGGCCAACCCCGCATGCCATTGTGAGGCCGCCCAGCCGCTCACTGGATGACCCGCTTGTGGAGGATCAGCGACTGATAATTGAACGTCTGCTCGAAGCTGTAGTGCCCATTCGCGGTCGGCTTGGGGAGGTGCTGCGGGCGGAGCAGTTCGAGCGCCTTGGTCCGATCGACGACGAAGAATCCGCGCTTGTCGGCATCGCCGGTGCGCTTCGCGCCAATCCGGTAGATCTTCGCCGTCGAGTCGCTGGGGTTGTTCTGCTGGGCGGCTTCGTAGAACTGAATGGTGATGAAGACGAAGAAGGTGTTCGACCGGTTGGTCGTGTTGTTCACGATCTTCCCCAGCAGCCGGTGGTTGACGTCGGGATCGACGGTTTCCTTCACACCCATTGCGTTGCGGTAACCAATTTCGAAGAGCCGCCGGGCGTCGTTCGCTCCCGCGTCGAGGTCTCTCGGCAGGCCGCGGTAGACGGTGTCCTCGATGCTTCCCGCACCGTGGAAACTTGTCTCGGCCGGGAGGAATGGTCGCGATCCCATGCGGACGGCCCCGGAGTAGTCGACCGGCAGGCCCGGGAGGATCTGGTTGTTGTTGAGCGGGTCGCGTCCGTCGCGGGAGAGGAGGAACTCGTACCACCAGTCCCGCGGGTAGAACCCATTTCCGGTCGTCTCGACCGAGTCGCTGAGATACGGGAATCCGGCGATGTTGCCTGAAGGAATGACGTCGCGGTCATCCAGCAGTCCCGCCAGGACCTGCGGGTTGTGGATGTTGTTGAGATCGATCAGTCCGGGCTTGCGGAACTGGCCGATGGGATTGGCGTTGGGCGCTCCCGCATCGATTCCCGCGACGCCGTGGTTGTTGTTGTGCCAATGCCAGCGGCTTGGCGTCTCGATGAACTCGAGCAGCCGGAACCAGCGGTTGGTGTAATCGGCCGTGGTGACCGGGCTCAGGTCGCTGGGGTTCCGCGGCCGCGGCGAGAGGAACATGCTTCCCGCGAGCATGTTGCGGTTGTCGGCCGCGTTGACGGCCGGGGCCGGGAGCGGCGTGTAGGGCTGCTTCTGCGAGACCAGATGGAACGTCGTGTCTTCCGGTCCGTAGAGCGGGACATTGAAGAGCTCGACGACCGAGGCGAACTGGCGGTCGAACCGCGACTGCGCGACCGACATGAACGAGGGCTGAGTCGTCGCGGTGTTGTTGTAGTTCCGCTGGCCGATGCTGTCGCGGACGTACTTCATCCAGTCGTCTTCGCCGCCGGTTCCCTGCATGACGTCATACATCGGCGGGACGGGGACGAACGGGATCGTGACCTTCCGGTTCAGCAGTTCGCCGCGCTCGACCGACTGGATGGCCGACAGCTGCGAGCGAATCGTCATGTAGTTGTCGGTCAACTCGATACCGAAGACATTCAGCGGGACGTTGATCTTGTCGACGACGACCCACGGGTTGTCGTTCGACTGGTTGCCGTGCTGCGTGGACGTGGCGGGGTCGGCATCGGGCATGACCCGCCAGGGGTTCATGCGGCGACGAAGTTCGAGCGTGATGGTGATCTGCTGGTTGTGGGCGAAGGTGATCATGTCCGGATCGCCGGCCGTGTCGATGTGGAGCAGGTCGGTCGATGCAGGGGTGGACGCCGACGAGGCGATCTGGTTGCCGTCCGCGGCGTTTCCGGATGCCCCCCTGTTGACGCGGTAGTACGAGTTGTCCCAGTTGAGGATCAAGTCGCGCATCAGGCCGTCGGTCTGGTTGGCTCCCATGGAGGCGTATTCCATCGCCTCGGCCCGCGGGGCGAGCGGGTAGAGGGTCTTGGTGGGATTGACCGTGGCATGGTTGTGGTGCGGGTTGAGCGTGAAGTTGCTTTCGCGCGTGTTATTGGAGGAATCCTGGTCGGCTTCGCTGTCGGTCTTCACCGAGAAGACGGGGCGCGTGGCCTGCAGGGCGCTCGACCGCGAGGAGTTGACGACTCCGGAGTGGAAGGTGATGCGCCGTTCCTCGGCCGTGAGGGTCGGGCTGATGGGAGAGATCGCGTAGTTGCGGACTCCCGTGATATTCGGCACCACGGCCACCTGCCACGCCTGCCCGCCAAGGTTGACGTTTCGCGGGCTGACGTTCTGCAGTTCGAAGAACAGCCAGTTTTTCGTGTTGGTGTCGTTCCATTCGGTGGCCTGATGGTCCATGCCGGCCGGGATGCCCGGGGCCGGGTTGACGCGCTTGGCCCAGATGGCCGAAGCTTCGCTGAAGGCGAGCTGCTGCTCTTCCACGCCGAAGACGACGCGGCGCTGCGAGCCCTGCAGGTCGTCGCTGGTGCTGTAGGGATCGTCGCCGAGTCCCCAGCCATCGGCGAGGTTGATGTCGTACTCGAAGGCCGTCATCACGTCGTCGCCGTCGAGCTGGTCGACGAGATTGACGGCGAACTGGGCCATCAGCTTGCACTGGTTGGCTTTCGTCGGATCGACCAGCCCGTCCGGGTTGGCCGGCGTGACGAGGCTGCTGTCCTCGTAACCGTAGACATCCTGATTGGTGTTGGGAGTCGTGGCGTAGTCGAGACCGTCTTCGCCCCCGCACAGCATGTAGAGCATGGTGTAGATGTCGCGGCACATCAGCTGGCGGTCGCGGCGGGCCAGCCATTCCTGGTCGGCCGCCGACTGGATGTTCTCCGGGATCTGCTGATTGTTCGGATAGGGATCGTGCGATCGCTGCGCCAGCTGGCTGGCGGTGCGGACGGGCGTGCTGCCAAGGATTGGCGAGCCGCCCGGATTGATGGGATGCGAGGTGAGGGGGCGGAAGCGGAGGCGGTTGTCCGGGCCGAACTCGAGCACCTGGTTGATGCTGAAGCGGGCCTGCGGGTCGCGATACTGGGCGGGCGACGTCGTGTCGACCAGCAGCAGATTCCGCAGGGGCGCCCGGAACGGCTCTTGCGCGGTGCCGTTATACAGGTAGTTGTTGGTTCCGACGAGCGGGGGGAAGCAGAGGTTGCCGCTGCGTCCGGGGTCGGCCTTGAATTCCCAGTTGCGGTTGCTGGACGGGGGGAAGGAAGATCCGAAATAGGTCTTTCCGAACGACTTCAAGTCCCAGCTGACGGGGGTGTAGAGCTTGCGGATCGATTCGGCGTTGGGGGCCTGCTTGAAGTTGACGGGGGCGAGCTTCTCGACGCGGCTGGTGATGCCGGCCACCGAGATATCGGCGTTGTTGAGCTGCAGGAACTCGGCCTCGCTGGCCTGGAAGGGCGAATCGGAGACGTCGCTGCCGAGGCGGGGGTCGAGCTTCGTGTCGGTCGGGACGTCGGTCAGCATCGTCCAGCCATTGCCGACGTTGGGGAGATAATTGGACCGGAGCGGGCTGTTGAGAGTGACATTCCGCATCAGCGCGCCGCCGTAGGCGCTGCTGGTGCTGAGGACGTAATACAGGTTGGACTGGTCGACTCCGTAGTTATCGAAGCCGCGGAACAGCATCTGGCCGAACTGGTCCTGCCGCTTGGTGCGGCCGCCGGTTCCACGGACGACGTATTGCCCGGTTCCGAAGAAATCGAGCGGATAGTAGCTGCCGTAGCGGGCGCGGGGGTCGAGGCTGTAGCCTTCGCGGCCGTTGCGGTCGTCGTCGACGCCGTCCTGGCCGGGCCAGCAGAAGTCGCGCGGCAGTTTGGTCGCCGCCAGGATGGCGTTGCGAAGCTTGACGTTATCGTTGATGCCGCTGTTGCGGCCATAGATGATTTCGTCGATGTCGGACGCGGTCGCTCCGTAGATGGGGGCACCCATCTGCAGGAACCACCACTCCATGTTGGCCAGTTCGTAGAACGTCGCCGGATCGTGGCCGAAGAAGAGCTGATGCGTGCGCTGCGCGGCCGTGATCGGGGACGCCGAGAGGCCCCACAGCGGGTTGACCTCGTACGGCATCGCCCCGGTGTTCGACTTCGAGATGTAGTTGGGGTTGGTGTCGTAGTCGGTGTCGTCGCCGGTGCCGACGATGCCGTCCGGTCCCGGCGTCTTCAGCCGGTAGCCGCCGAAGGGGTTCTGCTGCAGCGAGCCGTTCGTCATCGCGCCGTGGACATTCCCGTGAGCGTTGAGGTTGAACAGGCTGTCGGCCGAGCGGATCGAGACCGCGACAAGCGGGACGCGATACAGCCCGCCGCCGACCGATTCCGGGGCCAGGCCCAGGTCGAGCAGCACGGAGTCCTTCACGCCGTCGCCGTCGGTGTCGACGTCGAGGCCGGTGTAGACCGTCGCGCCGGTTCCATAGGTGACGCCGTCGCCGGTCCAGGGGCCCTGGATTCCGACGTCGAGCGGGAACGGGCCGGAGAGGCCGTCCGCCGACCAGGAATCGCCGGTGTCGTAGACGCGCTTGACGCTGGTGATGGCGCCCTTGTCGTCGATGCAGACGTGGTTCTTATGGACGCGGAAGACGCGCTGCTGCGTGAGCGTGCTGCGGTACCAGTCGGTGACGGCCAGTCCCGAAATGCCGCGGAGGTATTGCGGGCGGTGGAAGGAGGGGAGGATGGCGCGGAACGGGATTCCGGGGGACACCGCACTGCCGGTGGGCGCCATCCCGTCATAAGCGAGGAACGGGTTGTTGATATCGGGATAGGTGTAGGGGACGTCCGGCTTTGGATAGGTTCCGAGGGCGGGGAGCGCGCCCGAGGCGGCGGGCGAGTCGTTCAGATTGAACAGGACATGGCTCGGGGTGCCGTCGGGGGTGGCGTTGTAATCGAGGTCGAGATCGGTCCGCACGTTGGTCGAGTCCCACACAACGTTCACGCCGCGGCCGTTGTAGGGGGCGATGTCGTCCCCGAGCATGTTGGCGAGGAGCGACCATCGGCCGCCGTAGAGGACGCTCTGGCGTTCGCGGTCGTTGGGGCCGATGGTGAGTTGGCGCAAGACGTCGTCGAAGTAAGCGTCGGGGTCGAAGTCGGGCTGCGGGTCTTTCGCGGCGTCGGCGAAGTACTCGGACGTCACCTGCTCCTGCGAGGCGAGGGTGAGGACGAGCATGCCGAGCAGCAGCAGCGCCCCGAGGAGGGCGATGACGACGACGAGGGTCGAGCCGTTGCGGTCGCTGCGGGGGCCGTGGGCGTCCCACTCGCGGAGCGTGGCGGCGAGGCGTCGTCGGAAATCGTGAAGACGTTTCATGGCGAACTCGATTCCTGTGAGACACGCGGCCGTGGCCCGACCGGCACAGGGGAAGGTGCGAGAGGCGAAACCTGTCGAGCGCGGAGCGGACGCCGGGACTCACCCGCCGAGGCTCGATTCCAGGCTCTCGACCCTGAGAACGAAGCGAATGGTTAGTTGATGCTTACTTGCTGAGCGAATGGACGAGCGAGATCTGCCGCATCTGGTTGCTGGCGAGATCGTGATAGCGAATCGTGATCTTGATGGCTTTCAGATAAATCTCATCGTCGCTGCCGAGCCAGCCGCGTTCGTTTTCGCTGTCGTCGGCGCCGGCCGCTCCATCGTCGTCCTGGCCGTTGTCGCCCGGGGGATCTCCGGCAGCGAGTGTGGTGAGGGGACGATATGGCGGGTTTCCCGGCATCCGCGGATGCCAGGTGTCATAGGTGTTGACCGACCCGCTGCGCTTATTCGAGTGATAATGGCCGGCCGTCAGCGTCGAGTCGGTGTTGCCCAACTGGACGAAGCCGGGGGTCGCGAGACCGTTGTCATAGACCTGGACGTCGAACTCATGGACGTTGGTGAGAACGATGTCCTCGCCGCGACGCCACGTTTCGCCGCCATACTGCTGGAGTCTCCCGGTGTCGGGATCGACGTTCAGCGTCGTATTGCGGTCGAAGGGATTGACGCCGTTCGGGGCATTCGCGATGAGGTTGTGGATGCGGCCCGGATATCCGAAGTTGGAATGAGCCGTCTCCTGCATGGTCGGGCGGCCGAAGAAGATGCCGTTGCTGTCGTACTCGCGCGGCCAGCCGGGGACGTTGGTGGCGGGGTACATCCCCATGCTGTCCGGCAGGAAGCCGTCGTTGAGATAAAACGTCGAGCCGAACCGCAGCGCCGGGACGCCGAGGCTGAACGGCAGGCCGCCGGGACCGCCCGCGTCGCCCGAGCGATTCACGAGCGAGGCGAGCGTGTGGAACCGCAGTCCGGACGAGCGAACGTCTCCGGTCGGGGTGCTCGACGGCATCATCGTCGTCGAATCGTAGTAGTAGTAGCCTTCATTGAAGGCGGAGTAGTCGAAGTCGCGCCAGAAGTGGCCGGAGCCCGTGATCGTTCCTGCGGGAACCTGAGGCGTCAGAGCGGAATTGCGGTAGGTTGCCGCATAGGCTGTTCCATATTCTCCCGCCATTCCAATCGGGTTGTATTCCGTCCCGGAGCTGACGTCGTAGCCCTGGCGGATCAGCATCACGCGGCGATAGAGATTGCCGTTGCGAAGGTAATAGCTGACTTCTGCGGCCTGCGAGTGCCCGGTGTTATTCAGGTCGACGATGCCGTCGTCGAATTCGGGCTGATTGCGGACATAATCCGAGAGATAGTAAGTCGGAGCGGGCGAATTCCTGATGGTGGAGAGGAGAATCCGCTCGTTAGTCATGTTCATCGGGTCGTAGGGGGGACCCAGATTGATCGACCAGGTTTCGGGCAGGGTCGGATCGGCGTCGGCGTCGGTCGACGAGTCCTGGTTCGTGGAGTCATTGGCATTCTTCAGGAGCGTCGCGCGGCCGGCGAAATACTGTCCGATGGGGAGTTTGACCGTCAGTTGCAGGACGTCGTCCGTGTTGTTCGACGGATCGTTTTCGGAAATGGTGAAGTAGCCCTGGCGGTTATCGGATACGAAGCCGCCGCGCGGGCCGGCGCCGGTCAGGTCGCCGGTGTTCTGCTTGAGGTTGGTCGGGGCGTTCCCTTCGAAGGGGAAGACATCAAGGAACGTGCGGTTCTGCAGGTCGCCGCGCATGAGGATCGTGAGACGGCGGGCCTTCTGGTCGTTCTCGGCCATCCCCTTCTGCTGGTTCATGGACCTGGTCGCCCCCTGGAAGACCTGGGCGAACAGCGTCATCATGAGCAGGACGAGGGCGACCGCGACCAGCATTTCGACGAGCGTGAAGCCCGCAGCCGCCTGGGCGCGACGCGTCGGCTTCCGGCGAATGTGTTGCGTGCGGGAGTTCATGGCGCTTTGACCTGCTTCGTAAACGGATAGACGTCGACGAGTCCACGGTAGAACATGACGTTCCGGATGAATTCGTCTTTGGGAGGCGAGCGGTCGAGCTTGATTTTCGGGGCGGCCTGCGTGCCGCTGACGCTGGCGATGCGGTACCAGCGGGCGTTGTCGAGATCGAGCAGGAAGCCCCCCTTCTTGATGAAGGGATTGGGGTCGCCGCCGTTGAACTTCGTGATGCTGTAGTCGGGCCGCGAGTTGAGGGCGGTGGCGTTGTCGATGGTGGCCTGATAGGCGATCTCATCCTGTTCGCTGACCGAGCGGCGGAAGAGGACGGCGACCGAGACGTCGGCCGTGATCGTCGTGCCCGAGAGAATCGGCGGGATGAGATTGGGCCGGCGGATCGTCATGATCCAGCTGTAGCGGGGCTCGAACTTCTCGATGCGGACACTCGAGATGTTGGAGAAGCGGGTTTCGTTCGGCAGCGGGGTGTTGGTCCATTTGATCTCGCGGTTTGCGGGATCGATGGGGTCGGTGGCGTCGACGTAGGTGAGGTTGCGGACCTCGCTCAACCGGCCTTCCGCGTCGAAGAGGATGACGCGATAGCTGATGCCCGCCTGGAGCTGGCTCTGCACGGCGGTGAGGTCGATCTTACGGTCGTTGATGTCGGCCGCACGGAGCGTGATGGACGTGGTGCGTGCCGGGGGCCCGCCGGTCTGGTTGGTGCTGGCGGGGACGAAGTCGATCGTTTCGGACTCGCTGACCCAGCTGTCGGGCTGCGTGACGTAGGACATTGCGGTGTCGACGCTGCCGGCCCGGCCGCCGTCGTAGCGGGGAAGGGGCGTGGCGGCCCCGGTGCCGACGGTTGTGGTGCCCAGCGTCGCCCGGCCGTACGGGTCGATCATGTAGAACCGGTTCGGCGTGGTGACATTCGGCTCGTTGTAGACGGTGCCGTCGGCGTTGGGGTCGTAGATGAGTCGCGGGTCGATATCGATCGCGGCTTCGGCGTTGTAGCGGAGGATCGTGGCGTTAGTGAGCTGCGTGGCTTGGACCGACCGCAGCACGGAGGCCGGGAACAGCGTGGCGACCGCAACGACGCCGACCCCCATCACGAGGAGGGACATCAGCACTTCGACGAGCGAGGTGCCCGAGCGAGCGGGAGGTGCGGCCGCGGGACGCCGCCCGCGGTGTGGTAGACGGCGGCGTTTCATGGGGCTTCGTCACCCGATTCGGCGTAGCGGAAAGGATCGTTCACGTCGTAATAGACCGGGTGGCTGGTGACCTTGCCGGTCTGCGTGGTGATGGAGACGACAAGAGTTTCGCCCAGATGTTTTTCGTTCTGGTCGATGGTCGAGTTGGCGTTGAGGTCGACGTCGAACGCGCCGAGGTTGCGTTCGATGTCGCGGACATCGGCGAGGAGCAGATGGATGTTTCCGACCGACGAGATGCTGCCGGAGACCGTTCCGCGGGGCGAGAACATGATGTCCATGTTGTCCGGAGTCGTCCGCCAGGCCGCGGGATAGCGGCTATGGTTGAGATCGACCAGAATCGATGCGGGGAGCAGGCGGGGCTCCTGATTCGGCATCACCGCGGGAGGGAGATAGAGCTTGTAGGGGATGGTGGTGCCGGCGGTGTAACTCGCGCCTCCGACGAGCTGGCGAGACAACTTCCAGCTCGTCGTCATCATGACTGTTTCCTGCCGGATGGAGTACAGGAAGGTCTGGCCGGCGAAAGTCAGCGAAATGTAAGCGCCGTTGGTGCTGAGAAGTCCCTTTTCGACGAGTTCGTCCCATCCCAGGGGATTGGTGACGGTGCGTTTGTCGGTGGCGTCCAGGATCAGCGTTCCCTCTTCGGGGTCCTGGGCCTGGATGAAGAGCATGGCGTTGATGGTCGCCGGGTTGTTGGGGTCTCGCAGGAAGCGGACACCGCGGTCGGCGCGGGCGTGGAGGGCGCGGTCGCGGGCGCCTTCGACGTAGGATTGAATCTGGCGTGCGGCGGTGCGGATCTGGTCCCCCTTCATCGACGCGTTGAAGAGGGTGAAGGTCATCGTCGCGAGGATCAAGAGGATCGTGATGGCGACGAGGAGTTCGATGAGCGTGAAGCCGCGGCGGGCGGTGCACCGCGGCGCTTTGTGTGCTGTGGCCTTCGAGGGGTGGGCTCGCCTCATGTCAGTTCGCCCCCGCCTGGAGGTTGCGGTTCGTGATGTTGTCGAAGAGACCATCGAGGCTGCCCATGACGGGCTGGGCGAGGTGGCCGAATTTCTCGTCTTCGGTCGGCTCGTACAGTCCGAGGACATCGTCCTGACCAGTTGAGACGATCAGCGGGATGTGGTAGGCGTCGGGCGTGTGGAGGTTTTGCTCCATCCATTGGACGAAGTTACGCCATTGGTCGTAGCTGGCGGAGGACGAGGATTCTCCGGGATGGAGGCGGTTGCGGGGGTCGGCCGGGTCTTTCGCCAGAGGGTCGCTGTGTTCGTGACCGAGCAGGGCGCCGGAGCCGCGCGTCACGCTGGCGGAGGTTTGCGGAGGCGTGGCGACGAGGAGTGTGTAGCTTGCTCCGCCCGAGGCGTATTCGGGACCTGCGGGAATGGTATGGGAGTAGTGCCAGAGGTCGTGGCCGTCCATCATGTTGTCGCGGATCAGATCCTGGACTTCGCCCGGATTCGACGAGAGGACCGGCCGGACGAGGCGTGTGGGCCAGCGGTAGAAGCGGAAGGGGTGGCCGAAGCCGTCGAGGAACTCGGGGATGCCGTTGGAGTCGGTGTCGGCGAGTTCGTTACTTTTGAACTCGTCGAGGTCGCCCGCTTCGACGCCGAAGGAGTCGAGCCGGGTGAGGGAGAGGTAGAAGACCTCGGCGTGCTCGGTGGGGCTCCCTTCGGCCACTTTGGCGACTTCGGAATCGCCGGCCATGCCGTTGTCGAGCTTGAGCTCGGCGAGGGTTTGCGGGAAGGCCTGCTTGAAGTAGGCCTTGCGGGCGAGGACGAGGAGGGCCTGGCGGGAGGCGGTTCCGGCGGTCCAGGCATTCAGGAAATTGTCGTTGGTTCCACCCAGCTTCTGGTAGCCGGCGAGGACGGTGTAGTAGACGTTGCGGTTGCGGGCTTCGCGGGCGTAGGAGGGGATGGTGCCGGCGGCGAGCTTGTCCTGGCCGTCGCAGTAGCGTTCGAAGGCGGCGACGCGTTTCATGAGGAGGCCGTCGAGCTTCCGCATCGTGGCCTTGGTGGCGGCTGCCTTGGCGTTTCCGACGACGCCCCGCACCACGGAGACGACGATTCCGAGAAGCAATGCGAGGATGCCGACGACGATGAGGATTTCGACCAGCGTGAACCCCGCCCGGCAGCGCGGGGCTGTTGGCGTGTTGCGGGGTGATCCGTGCATCAAAGGTCTCCGTCGGTCGGCGGCGTTGAGGGCTTTTGGGACGAAACGCAAGCGATGAACTGTGCCGTGATCAAGAGTCGTTGCGGTCGTTGATTCGGCACCCAGGGTGCTCCGAGCCGCACCCTGGGTGCGGCGGGAGCGATTTGTCAGTTGGACGCGAGGGTTGAGGTGTGGAAGTTGGTGA